>JAGFXI010000001.1 GCA_017861095.1 Deltaproteobacteria bacterium
CGCGGTCAAGGCTATGAAGTGCGGCGCCTATGACTACCTGGTGAAGCCCTTCGATCCTGATGAAATGGAGCTGCAGATAAAAAAGATCCTCGCCCACCAGGAACTCGTGCTGGAGAACATCATGCTTCGGCGTCGACTGGAGGAGCGGACGGAGTTTGATCAGATCGTTGGGCGTAGCCGCCCCATGCAGGCGATCTTCGACCTCATTTCCCGGGTGGCGCCCACAGATTCCACGATACTCATTACCGGAGAAAGCGGTACCGGCAAGGAGCTCGTGGCTCGCGCGATTCACGGCCACAGCTCCCGGTGTTACCGTCCCTTCATAGCGGTAAGCTGTGGGGCGCTCCCCGAATCCCTCCTGGAGAGCGAGCTATTCGGCTACGAGAAGGGAGCCTTTACCGGCGCCGAGCAGAGCCGCAAGGGCCGCATCGAGATGGCTCATGGGGGTACGCTCTTCCTGGACGAAATCGGCGAGATCAGCCCGAAGACGCAGGTGGACCTCTTGCGTGTGCTTCAGGAAAAGAGAATTCAGCGCTTGGGGGGCGACAAGGAGATCTCCGTGGACGCCCGCTTCATCTCCGCCACCAATCGGGACCTTCCCCGGGCGATTAGGGAGCAGCGTTTCCGGGACGATCTTTACTACCGCCTCAATGTCATCACCATTGACTTGCCCCCCCTGCGTGAGCGCAAGGAGGATATCCCGCTTCTGGTCGACCATCTCATCCGCAAGCTCAGCATGGAGATGAACCGGGAACCGGCCCAGGTCGCACCTCAGGCCATGAGAATGTTCATGGACTACCATTGGCCGGGAAACGTTCGCGAACTCGAGAACGTCATCGAGCGAGCCCTGGTTATCGGCTCCGGCAAAGTGATTGCGCCTGCGGATCTGCCTCTGGGTGCGGTCCGAGCCCCGGAACAAGAAGTCCCCGAATCCCTGCGCGACATGGAGCGATTGCACATCCAGCGGGTGCTGGAGAAGACGGGATGGAAGATCAGCGAGACCGCGCGCCGTCTCGAAGTGGACCGCCAGACCCTGTACAACAAGATTGAGAAGTACGGCCTTAGATCCGCTGAGTAACGGGCGGTGGTCTGAGTTGCTCCGCCATTGACCCCGCAGCTCTTCCCCGGCCGAGCGCCGGTTGATCAGTCCCCGCAAAATACCATCCGCCTCGCTTTTCAGCCCCGGTAGTGTTAATCTTGGCGACGCATATGGAGCGGGAACCGCAACCACACGTAGTCATTCACCCGTTAGGCCCTGTGGACGAGTGCATCCTTAGGCATTTGGTCGTGACCGTCGAGCATGCGTGCCAACTGCCGTGCTTCATAGACCAGAAGCTTCAAAATCCGAGCTACGCCTATGATCCCGTGCGAGGTCAGTACTGCTGTCAGCGGATTCTCCAGTGGCTCGAGCGGTGTTGCTCACCGCATCCCTGTCAAGTCCTGGCGGTCACCGAGGTCGACCTCTTCATCCTTGTCTTCAAGTATGTGTTTGGCGCCGCCCGGATAAAGGGCAAATGTGCGGTCATATCTCTCAACCGGCTTCGTCCCCAATACTATGGCGAGGAGGAGAACATGGCTCTCCTCTATCAACGGGTAGCGAAAACCGCCCTCCACGAGCTGGGGCATTCAGCCGGACTCACCCACTGCCGAAGGCGCACCTGTGTTATGTACTCATCCACGAGGATCCAGGACACGGACGCCAAGACTGCTGAGTTCTGTGACACTTGCCGCGAGCTCTTTCGCAAGTCCTTCCAGACGGCGTCTCGTGCATAATGCGGGCTAGGGCTAAGGCTTGGACAAGCCTCGCATGTCGGAAATCCGCTGCTTAAGATTTCGACATAGTGTCGAGTTCCTCGACGACTCAAAAAGATTACATCTTTTCGCAATGTTATGTGGCAATCCTCCTCGTGCCTCCTGGTTACCTGCCGAATTTTTCACCACGTAGATGAGCCCAACAAGCCAGGACCCAAACGCCGGATTGTGGAAAAATATTAGTATAATTAATAGCTTAATTAGTAGTCATCCGGGATAGCGGGTTGTGGCATGCCCCTTGCTCTAAGAAAGGGCGAAAACGAACGATAAATGGTGGAGCTAGGAGGATGCCATGGCCGAGCAAAAGAAGACAGCCTTCAAGGTCGTACCCCCGGACAAGAAAAAGTGCATCTGGATGGAGGCCGGGGTCGTCTCCTATAAACTTTGCGATAATAACTTCGACTGCCAGACCTGCACCTACGATCAAGGTATGCAGCTCAAGGTAGCCAGGGAGCGAGCTGACCTGTTCACCCCTGCCCCCGTGGCCGAGCCGCTTCCCCAGGAGTTTACCCCCACTTGGGTTGAGCAGATGATGAGGCTGCCGGCCCACAGGCGCAAGTGTCGCTACATGCTTACAGGAGAGGTGGAGCGAAAGATCTGCGCCAATGCGTACGAGTGCGGCAACTGCGCCTTCGATCAGATGATGCAGGAACGTCTGCAACCTGCAGAGCTTCCCGTCCAGGCCCGCAAGGTCGTTGGCGGTTTCGAGCTCCCGGAGGGTTTCTACTACCACGACGGTCACACCTGGGCTCGACCGGAATACGGTGGCCGCGTTCGCATCGGCGTCGATGATCTGGCTCGGAAACTGCTGGGGCGCGTGTCAGGCGTCACCGTTCCCGGGGTGGGCCACGCGGTGAAACAGGGCGAGATGGCTTGCGAACTCCGACGGAACGGATGGCGGGCCGGCGCCCTGAGCCCTGTCGACGGCATCGTAACCCACGTGAACTACGATCTTCTCGAGGATCCAAGCTTGATGCAGGAATCTCCTTACGAGAAGGGATGGCTCATGATTGTGGAACCGACGAGCCTGCGCAAGAATCTCAAGAGTCTTCACTTTGGCAAGGAAGCGGAAAATTACATGGAGGAGGAACGAGAACGGCTCTTCGCCAGAATCCATGAGGAAACTCGCTTGGCTGCCGACGGCGGGGTCTCGGTGGATGACCTGACGGGCGCCCTCAAGGAGGAGGAGTGGTCGAAACTGGTGAAAGAGTTCCTCCGGTGCTGAGGAGACGGTTCGGGTGACGATCACTAAGGCTGTTGAACTCCCGGCGGATTCGCCGGGAGTTTTTTTTCGCGTCTCACTCCACAGTCAAGGGAAGATCCTCACCGCGAAGGCGGTTTACCGCCTACCCGACCTTGTGCTTTAATGGCTTTGCTGAGGGAGTGAAGGAGATAGACGATGTGTTTATCGAGTCGGTCGGGAAAACGCGTGCTTCCCCGGCCGACGTCGCGGGGAGATGTGTATGGCAGGAAATACCTTCGGCACCTTGTTTCGCGTCACCACCTGGGGCGAGTCCCACGGACCGGCTTTGGGAGCGGTTATTGACGGCTGCCCGGCCGGCCTCGCACTGGCTGAAGAGGACATCAACCGCGAACTTGCCTGGCGGCGCTCTCGCGACTCCCGGGTGAGCACCGCCCGTCGAGAGCCGGATCAGGTGGAGATTCTCTCAGGCGTGTTCGAGGGGCGCACCACCGGCACTCCCATCAGCCTCGTGATTCGGAATCGCGACGTGGATAGTAGCCCGTACGATCCGCTGAAGCACGTATTCCGCCCCGGGCACGCGGACTACACCTATTGGCATAAGTACGGGATTCGCGACTGGCGTGGGAGCGGTCGGGCCTCGGGCCGAGAGACGGTGGCGCGAGTGGCTGCCGGGGCGGTAGCGAAGAAGGTTCTCGATGAGCATGGGATCACGGTGGTGGCCTACACCCTCGCCTTGGGGGGCATCCGGGCTGAGACGCTGGAGCTGGGGGAGATCGAGCGAAACTCCCTCTTCTGTCCCGACCCGGACGCCGCGGCCAAGATGATCAAGCGATTGGAGCAGGTGAAGGCTGCGGGTGACTCAGCGGGAGGGGTGGTGGAGATTCGGGTCCAAGGATGTCCTGCAGGCCTTGGAGAGCCGGTCTTCGCCAAAGTGAGTGGGCTGCTCGGATTCGCCCTTATGGGGATCGGGGCGGTGAAGGGGGTCGAGATTGGCAGCGGCTTTGCTGCCGCGAACAGGATGGGCTCGGAGAATAACGATCCCATCGGGCCGATGGGATTTTTCTCGAATCACGCTGGCGGCATCCTCGGCGGAATTTCTACGGGTCAGGAGATCGTGGTGCGAGCGGCAGTGAAGCCCATTTCCTCCATAGAGAAAGAGCAGCAGACCATCACCCAGGATGGGCAGCCGACCACCATTTCGGTCAAAGGCAGGCACGACGTCTCCGCCATCCCGCGCATCGTTCCGGTCTGCGCCGCCATGGTGCGCCTCGTTCTCGTTGATTTGCTCCTCCAGCAGAGGGCGATAAAGTAGGATCAGGTCATGAGCTTGAGCTGTTCGAAAAGCCCGTCAGCATAGGCGAGAATATAGTCCCGCTGCGCCCGGTTCGCATACCCGATGCAGCCACAACGCAAGCGAAGCCGCGTCCGGATAAGGAGTTCGAAGCTGATGGCCCGGCGATCCAGGCTAACGGCGAAATAGAAGGGTTGACAGTCGGCGTGTTCACTCTGTGTCACCTCATAGAGCTCCTGGGGAATGGGGACCCAGTAAATGCCGGGGAGATCGCCCCCTTCGGCATGGTCGTTCAGATGAGTTTCCAGGGCGAGAAAATCGTGCTCCCGCAGTTGATCAATCACATACTGTTTCATCGTCCATCCTCGCGCGATTCAACGAGGCGACCCTGGCGCGGCCATGGGACGCCCTGTTAACCCGATTGGTAAATATCGGAAACCGCTCTTACTCTATACCCATTTTTTCTGGATTTCCAGAAAACCTTCAGCTAGAATGCTTTTCAGATGCGGATTGGGGGGCACGCAGGTCTCGGGAACGACGGGACTTTCGATGATTCGTGTCTCTCCCCCGGCATCGCGTCCCTGCCACCAGCTCAGCCTTCTCCACACCTTAAGGAGTAGAGCCGCGTTTATCCACGGGCGCGGGTGCAAACAATGGTGGCACCAATGGCCTTACATCGTCCGCCTTGGATGGAGCGCGCCCGCCCACTCCGCCGGCATGGTAACAAGAAAGGAAAACGCCAGGTGCCTGGTCCTCAGAGGGCTTCTGCCGGAGTTTTGAGCTGTGTGCAGGTGAATGCCCCATTCCGGGAACTGGTGGACGGTTACCTGGATCTGTTTCTCCGCTGCCGAATCAACCCGGAGATCGGGTTCGACGCTTCCGTTCTAGACCGAAGGGATGAGTTGCCCGTGGAGCAGGTGGCCCGACGTTTTAGGGACCACGGGCTTACCGTGACCCTGCACGGGCCATTCATGGATCTGGCTCCCGGCGCTCTGGATGATAGGATCCGGGAGGTGACGGCACGACGTCTCCTCGAAACGATGGAGCTCGTGCCCGTCTTCCGCCCCCTTAGCGTGGTATTTCACGTCGGCTACGACGATCGCTGCTACAATGCTTACCGGCAGGAGTGGCTTGCCGGCAGTCTGGCCACGTGGGAACCGATAGCGAGGAGAGCGGAAGGGCTCGGGGTGATGATCAGCCTGGAAAACGTCTACGAGCAGACCCCGGATATGATTGTCGCTCTTCTTGATTCCCTCTCCTCGAGGAACGTGGGTTTTTGCCTTGACGTGGGTCACCAGAACGCCTTTTCGACCACGCCCTTGGCGGAGTGGTTGAAGATCCTGGGGTCTCGCGTGAGGGAGGTCCACCTCCACGACAACGACGGGCGTGGTGACGACCACCAACCAATCGGCGGGGGCAGTGTCGCCTTTTCAACGCTTTTCGCCTATCTCGTTGAGACAGGGCTGCGACCGGTGATCACGCTCGAGCCCCACGCCGAGGCGTCCCTCTGGAAGAGTCTGGAAGCCCTAGAGACGCTTTGGCCCTGGGTGGACGAGGCTCCTGCAGTGAACAGGGTGAACGTGTGAATTGAAGGAGATGGGACGTCGCGGCAGCGAGAACTGGATGAGGTCAGATCAATGAAGGCGCTGGTTGAGTACATCGTGAAGGCCCTGGTAGACCATCCGGAGCAGATCCTGATCGCCGAGCGGAGCGGCCTCAACACCACAATCATCGAGTTGGCCGTGGCCAAGGAAGATATTGGCAAGGTGATCGGCAAAGAGGGACGGACGATCAATGCCATCCGCACCATTCTCAATGCAGCGGGTGCTAGTCAAAAGAAAAGGGTGGTCCTTGAGGTCATGGGGTAGCCGGTGAAGATACCCTGGAGTCGCTAGCGAGGGGGTGTCTCCGCCCTTTATGGACGAGCAAGTCCATCTTCCTCTGGGGAACCGCGGTGGTTGTGGCCCGATCGAGGCTGGTGGATAATTTCAGGCACTTTTTTCGGCTGTCGTAGCCATAGGCTCCTATGGCGAAGTCGGCAGATCACTCTAGGCATTTCAATCCGGGGGCCTTTCTGACGGGCGGGGCGCAGGAGTGGCTCAGGATGCGCCTCTCGTCTTTGTCCTGAAGGTACGGCGAGGCTTGTCCTGAAACCCTTTCGGGTACAGCCCACCCTGCCTCTGGGGGTAGCGTGAACATCATGAGGAGGATTTTCCTGTAAGCGGCTGGAGGGCGATGCGAATTCCGATATGGTTCATTGCGACTGCGCTAAACGATACCAAGGAGGGGAAGTATGGCACAGAAGTATAGGGAGGTTCCGGTTGAGAAACTTCGCGTCCGCATTGATCCTATCATGCTCGGTTTTGAGACAACCGAGACCCTGTGTCCACCGGAAGAGGGCGTGTTGGCACAGGATCGGGCTACACAGGCTATCAAGTTCGGCATGGGGATGAAGGACGTTGATTACAACATATTTGTTGCTGGGGAACCCAAGACCGGACTGACCTATATCGCCAGGACCTTTCTGGAAAAGAGTGCCGCGGAGGAGCCCAAGCCTCCGGACTGGTGTTACGTGTACAACTTCAAGGAACCGGACAGCCCGAAGGGCATCAAGCTTTCGGCCGGGCGGGGCAAAGAATTGAAGAAGAGCATGGAACAATTCGTTCAGACCCTGCAGGCGAAGATCCCCGAGGTGTTCGACAGCGACGACTATCGGACCAAAGAGGCAGAGGTCCACCAAGCCTTCGAGCGGAAGCGGCGGGAGCTCATCGACGCCCTCTCCGCAAAAGCTCGGGAAGAGGGCTTTATCCTTCAGTTCTCCCAGGTGGGCATGGTGATCATCCCCGCCTCAGAGGAAGGTCAGCCCATGTCCCAAGATGAGCTGAGCGCACTTCCGGAGGAAAGGAAGAAAGAACTCCGGGATAAGAGTGACCAGCTCCAGCGGGACATGAGTGATGCCATCAAGGAGATTCGGAGGGCTGAGGCGGCCTTCCGGGAGAAGCACGGGAAGCTCGATGCCGAGATTGCCATGTATGTCGTCGGTCACCTCATGGAGACCCTGGAGGAACAGTTCAGGGAGGAGACGGATGTCCTTGACTACCTGAAGGAGGTCCAGGAGGACATTCTGGAGAACATTGACGATTTCAAGAAGAAGCCGGAGGCGCAGCAGCCGTCGGCACCCTTTCCCATGCCACCCCGGGAGGTCTCGTTCCGCAAGTACGACATCAACGTCCTCGTGGATCACTCAGAGAGTAAGGGGGTGCCGGTCATCATCGAGTCTAACCCCAGCTATCCCAATCTCTTCGGCAGTATCGAGCGACAGGCCTATTTTGGCGCCCTTTTCACTGACTTCACCATGATCAAACCGGGAGCCCTCCACCGGGCCAACGGCGGGTACCTGGTGATGAAGGCCCTGGATCTAGTGAAGTACTGGATCTCCTGGGAGGCCCTTAAACGCGCGGTCAAGGATCGGCAGATCAAGATCGAGGATCTTGGTGAGCTCTACGGCATCTTCAGCACCAGGACGCTGAAACCCATGCCCGTCCCGCTGAACGTGAAGCTCGTCCTCACTGGGGACGCTTACCTCTACGAGCTTCTTTACATCTATGACGACCGTTTTCAGAAGATGTTCAAGGTTAAGGCCCACCTGGACACGGAGGTGGATCACAACCAGGAGATGCTCAAGCAGTGCGCCTGTGTCATGTCCAAGTTCTGCGTCGAGCAGAAGCTCCGTCATGTGGCCAAGGATGGGGTGGCGCGGGTGCTGGAATACAGCATGGAGTTGACCGGTGACTGCGAGAAACTTACCCTGCGTCTCGGCGATATCAGCGACCTCCTCAAGGAGGCCAACTATTATGCCGAGTTGGACAAGAGCGAGTACATCAAGCATGACCACGTCCAGAAGGCCATCGACACGAAAATCTACCGGTCTAATCTCTACGAGGAGCGGATCCAGGAACTGGTGAAGAAGGACATCTTTTGGGTTGAGACGGACGGTTACAAAGTGGGCCAGGTGAACGGCCTGTCCGTCCTCATGACCGGCGACCACACGTTCGGCAAACCAAATCGCATCACCGCGAATATCGCCCTCGGCCGGGAAGGGGTCGTCGATATCGACCGGGAGGCGAAGCTAAGCGGCAATATCCACACCAAGGGCGTCATGATACTCACCGCCTACCTGCGGGAGAAATTCGCCCACAACAAGCCCCTCAGCCTCTCTGCAAGCCTCTGCTTCGAGCAGAGCTACGGCATGATCGAGGGGGACAGCGCCTCGAGCACGGAGCTGTATGTGCTCCTTTCCGCCATCTCCGGGGTTCCTATCTACCAGGGTATCGCCGTGACCGGCTCGGTGAGCCAGAAGGGTGAGATCCAGCCCGTCGGCGGTGTGACCCAGAAGATCGAGGGGTTTTTCGAAATATGTAAGCACAAGGGTTTGAACGGCAAACAGGGGGTCATCATCCCCGAGAAAAACGTCAACAACCTCATGCTCAAGCACGAGGTGGTGGATGCGGTAGCCCAGGGAAGGTTCCACCTCTATCCTGTCCAGAGCATCGAGGAGGGCATCGAGATCCTTACCGGCGCGCAGGCGGGCGAGCGGCAGCCCGATGGTACCTACCCGGACAGCACCATCTTTCGCAAGGTGGATGACAGGCTCCGGCAGATGGCAGAGACGGCCAGGGAATTCGCCAAAGGCAAAGATGAGGGAGAGAAGGAAGGGGAGAAGAAGAGCACCTCGTAGAGGAGAGTGCCACCATGGTTCGGGGGAGGGGTGTTCACCCGCACGGTGAGAGAGCACCCTTTGGCCTGTGGTCGATTTTCTGTGGGTTGGAGTCTGAGCATGGCGCAGGGCAAGAAACTGGAAGCGGTTGTATTCGACATGGACGGCGTTATCATCGATAGTGAGCCACTGTGGTCGGAGGCGGAGCGTCGACTGCTGGCCCGGAGAAAGCTCACCTATACCGAGCAGCTCAAGCCGCTCCTCATGGGCCTCGATTCTCGGGAGGCGGTCCGCATCTTGAAAAAGCACTTCGACCTCGGCGAGCCGGTGGAGGAGTTGGTACACGAGCGGAATCAACTGGTCAGTGAGCTGATCCAGCAGCGTGGGCAGCCGATCCCTCACGCCCTGGAACTGATACAGCGGGTTCGGGATGGGGGTCTCAAGACGGTCGTTGCCTCGTCCTCTCCATATGCGCTGGTGGAGTTGGTGGTGGACAAACTCGGGATTGGACCCTTGCTCGATCTGGTCTTGAGCGGTGACGAGGTGAGTCGGGGAAAGCCGGCGCCGGACATCTACGACACTGCCGCGAAGACCTTGGGGGTGGCACCCGAGTGTTGTCTCGTTATCGAAGACGCGCCAAATGGAGTGAGAGCCGCCAAGGCCGCGGGTATGCGGTGCCTAGCGATTACCACCGGTGCCAGCAAGACCGAGCTCGCCGCCGCCGATCAGGTGATAGAGGACTTTCGGGGTCTGGACCTCCTGAAGCTCTGGGAGGAGATTCAGAAGAACGCCTAGCCCGCATTATGCGCGAGAGGCCGCGGGTGGTTCGTGCAGAATGCGCGCTACACCCGTCCACGGGGAAAATGGCTCGGATCATTCATGACCTCAAAGCCTGGGGCGAGGGCCGATACCGACTCTATACCGATTTGGACTTCTGGGATACGAGGAAGATTCTCAAAGGGCTCGCGAAGGTCAGGCGAAACTTCGGGCGAACCCCACCCGGGGACCAATTCCCCACCCAGGTGGTGGTTGAGGAAGCAAGCTCTCACCTGCGCCGGGAGATTGAAACACGCCTGTTGCGAGCGATCTCCTCGCCGCCTCGCCACCTCATCGTCCAGTCCATCGTCCTCTCGGGAAGATTTTCGTTCGAGTGGAGAAAGTACTACCCCGCGCGGTGGTCTCCATCCCGGGCGCTCTTCTTCACCAAGAGACGACTGCCCCTGAACCAACCGGTGATCAGCAGCCGGTACAAATGGGTGGAGGTTTCCGTCGTCGGTGACATGATCGTCATCGAGCAACGGCAGGGAATCGCACCCCAGGACGCTCTCCCGGTTAACAAGAGAGGAAAGCCCGAGCCGTGGGGGCCGTCCTGTGTGTAGGGCGAAAACCGTGTGCGGCCGAGGGGCTAGATGCTCCGTGGAGGGGAGAAAGAGGAATGACGAGAGAAGAGTTGCTTGTAGAGCTCCGCGAGCTGGAACGGCTCTACGTCGAGCATGGCAAGAATCAGCGGGAAGAGAATCTTCAGCTCAAGAACAAGCTTCGTCTAGAACTGAGCGACCGGTATCTCCGGTTGAAGCCCCACATCAAGAAGACGACACGACTTCAATGGTATGAACCCGTGTATAGCTATGCCATCACGGGAAACCAGGAATACATCGAAACGGTACGGGAGGACCTTGGCCGGATTATAGACCAGTGCGCCGCCCCGGACGCGGGCGAGGCGTGACCCCGGAGGCATCGCGGCACTCACCGGTCGTAAGAGAAACGCCCGTCGCGAAGGCGGCGGGCGTTTCTGCTCCCGATTCCTCTCTAGAGTTCGTAATCCCCTTCCATGGCGAGGATGAACTCATCGGGGGTGTCTCCAGCCTTCACGCTGAAGGTGCCCTTCCCCTTGACGGTGGCGAGCTTGCCGGTACCCTTGTAAGTCTTCCAGGTGCCGCTGGTCACCTTGGTCTTGGCGTCGCGCTTACCCTCGAAGCGGCTGAAAACCGAGCCGTACTGATAGGTCGTGATCGCATATCCCTGCATGGGGCCCGAGCCTTGGGCCCGATCGTGGAAGTTGACGCTCCGGCGGGACACGAACTCACCGGCGACCCCCACCTCATACTGAAGCGGCACGCCCTCCATCTCCGTGAGCGTCAGACTGTGGTCGGGCTCGTCGTGGACGTAGAGTGCCTCTCTGCGGGTCACGCGAAGTTTGAAGCTAGCCTTCCGTTTCATACCTGTCTCCTTTCCTCCTTCAGGTTGTGGTGATACCGGTCATCTCCTGCATACTGCCCTATCATCAGTGCTCCATGTGGGTGCGAAGTTGCTTCACCGCGGCCTCAACGGTCTCGCGGTAACGGTCGAGGGCTTCTTCCGTCTCCGCCTCGAAGCGGAGGACCAATGCCGGCTGCGTGTTGGAAGCCCGAACCAGGCCCCAGCCGTGCTCAAAAAGGACCCTGACGCCATCCACATCGATGATCTGGTGGCTCCGGCGCAGGTGCTCTTTCACCTTGTCCACCAGAGGGAATTTGATCTCGTCGGGACAGTCGACCCGGATTTCCGGTGTTACCACCGTCTCGGGCACGCCCTCGAGGAGCTCAGCAATGGTCTTCCCTGTAGCGGCGAGAATCTCCAGGAGTCGACAGGAGGCATAGATGGCATCATCGTAGCCGAAGTAGCGATCGGCAAAGAACATGTGGCCGCTCATCTCACCGGCGAGAACGGCATTCACCTCCCGCATCTTACTCTTGATGAGTGAGTGACCGGCCTTCCACATGATCGCCGTGCCACCCCGCCTCCGGATATCGTCATAGAGGCTCTTGGAACACTTGACCTCGGACACGAAGGTCGTTCCTGGACGCCGGGCCAGGATCTCGCGGGCAAAGATAATAAGGAGGCGGTCGCCGAAGATCACCCGACCCTGCTCGTCGACGACGCCGATGCGGTCACAGTCGCCGTCGTAGGCGATTCCAACATCGAGCCCCTCGCGCCTGACAAGGGCGGTGAGATCGCGGAGATTTTCCAGCACCGTGGGGTCCGGCTCATGGTTAGGAAAGGTCCCGTCCGGTTCGCAGTAGAGGTCATGGACCTCGCATCCCAGGCTGCGGAGGAGCGGGAGAGCCACCGGCCCGCCCACGGCGTTTCCGGCGTCCAAGCCGATCCGGAGACCCCGCTTCAAGCGAATGGTGTCGAGGATGTACTCCCGGTAGGGGCTGACCACGTCGGCGAACTCGAGATGGCCTCTGCCGGTGGCGAACTCGCCCCGTTCCATGAGGCGACGGAGATCCTGGATCTCGGTGCCGAACATGGTGTCGGGGCCGTTGCAGATCTTGAAGCCATTGTATTCGGGCGGGTTGTGGGAGGCGGTGATCATCACCCCGCCCTCGAGAGGAAGGTGGCGGAGCGAAAAGTAGAAGACCGGTGTCGGACAGATCCCGAGATCGGTGACCTCTAGGCCGCTCTCCAGGAGGCCTTCGAGGAGCGCGTTGCGAAAGGCCTCGGAGCTGGGGCGAACGTCTCGTCCCAGGCTCACCCGGCCCTTCGCCTGCCGTACCATGTAAGTGCCGAAGGCACGGCCGAGCCTGGTCACATCCGCCTCGCAAATCTGAGACCCAACAATCCCGCGGATGTCATACTCTCTGAAGGTCTTCGGGTCCATAGGCCCGTTCTCTCCCGAGAAAAGGGAGCATCTTTTCGGTAGCTGAAGGGATAAGGAAACCGGTCAGGGAACCGGGAGTGTGGGGTCTCGTTTGACCTTGCCCGGAAACCAGTGTACAAAAAAACCTCTTCTTGGCAACCTGTTTTTTTCACAGCGCCGGTCATTTTTTTGCCGGAGCCCTGGATCCGCAGGTGGCGACAGGTTCACGCCCCGGCCCGCTGGTTCACCGGCGTCTCCGTTTCATCTCAGGTGAGGCTCCTTATGTTTTCAGTGTTCTACCTCGCGAAGCATGCCGTTCTCCCTCCGACCCTGATTCTGATCCTCCTCCTCGTCGGGTTGCTCCTCAGTCTGACTAGGCGGCGTTCGTCTGGCCTCGTCTGCCTCGGCCTCGTCTGCCTCGGCCTCCTCCTTTATGGGTGTCTCAGTATGGACCCTATCGCCAGAATGCTGGTTCAGCCTTTGGAGTCCGCCTACCCGCCCCTAAGCCGCGACCGGTTGCCACCACAGGGTACGCTGGTCGTGCTCGGCGGTGGGGTCTCACCGCTCGTGGATTTTCCAGCCTCCGACCGACTCGGGAGGGCCTCTCTCCGGCGTGCCCTCGAGGCGGTTCGCCTCTACCACCTCATGGGTGGGCCGGAGATAATTGTCTGCGGCGGTCCAGGGAATCCCTTTTCCCCTGTGGCCGAGGCCCCGGTGCTGCGCGAGTTTCTGGTCGGTGTTGGCATCCCGGAGAAAAAGATCCTCGTAGAGACCGAGTCGCGGACCACGTTCGAGAATGTGGAGCGTCTTCTCGCGATGCCCCTCAAGCGCCCCCTGATCCTCATCAGCTCCGCTCGGCACATGTCCCGAGCCCTGCGGGTCTTCAGCGCCTTCGGCGAAGCGCCGACCCCCGCTCCGTGCGATCTTCATCCCTTGCGCCGTCCTGGTGATCCTCTCTCCTACCTACCTTCGGCTGAGGCTTTCGCCGTGTCAACCTCCGCCCTCTACGAATATCTCGGCATCGTGTGGTACCGTCTCTCAGGTCGGTTCTGAGGGGGATGGCGTCTCGTGCATCATGCGGGTTAACCCGCTTTTCCTCTGTTCATCGGCGGGAAAACCTTTTATAAATAAACCGCTGCCACAACGCGGCTGCTCTGTTTCGCGGAAACATTCGTATGCTGTGCCGGGGGGAGGTAAAGACGTCGCGTTCTCCTAATGGGCTCGGTGCCGGGCTTGGGCTCGTCTTCCTCATCATCTCCCTGATCTGGGAAACCGGAACCGCCGCGGCGCTCACGAAAAGTGAAGAGAATACGATCAGGGTGTTCCAGCAGGTGGCGCCCGGGGTTGTCAACATCACCACCACCGCGGTCGCCTACGACTTCTTCTTCAATCCCTATCCCGCGGAGGGCAGCGGCTCAGGGTTCATTGTCACTGAGGAGGGTCACATCGTCACCAACCTCCACGTGGTGCGAGACCAGGTTGAGCTGGAGGTGACTCTGGCGGACGGGAGCAAGTGGCCGGCCCGAGTGGTGGGGAAGGCTCCCGCGAGCGATCTCGCCCTCATCAAGATCGAGGCGCCCCGGGAGGCGGTGAAGCCCTTGCCTCTGGGTCCCTCCAAGGGGGTGCAGGTGGGGCAGAAGGTGTTGGCTGTCGGCAGTCCCTTCGGTCTCGGTCACACCCTCACCACCGGAACCGTGAGCTCGGTTGGACGGGACGTGCGGGTCAGTCGGGAGGTGGTGATTCGCGGCGCCATCCAGACCAACGCTGCCATCAATCCTGGAAACTCCGGCGGCCCTCTCATAAACTCCCAGGGCGAGGTGATCGGGGTCAATACGGCCATATTCAGTCCCACGGGGGCCAATGTGGGAATCGGCTTCGCCATCCCGTCGGAAACGGTGCGGCAACTCCTGCCCGGTCTGGTTTCCCCATGGCCGAGAGTGGTGAGTTGGGTGCTGGCCGCGGTGCTGGTGGGATTGTTCGTCTGGTGGCTGCGGCGTCGGCTGTAGACGAGGGTGTATTTCTCGAGAACATCCGCTCCGAATCCCTGACCGGTAAGGACCTACGCTTACGAGGGAACGCACCATGCGCGCAGTTGCAGGACTCGTCGGTTCCAGCCTTATCGTCGGCTTCGCTCTTCTCCTCGGCCTGAACCTCTCTACGAGCCCAGCAGGGAGCAGCCTTGCCGTCACCGAGGATGAACAGAACAACATCGAGGTCTATCGGGCCGTGGCGCCGGCGGTGGTGAACATCACGAGTATCTCCGTGGAGCGGGACTTCTTTTTCAATATCGTGCCGCGGCAGGGCACAGGGTCGGGCTGCATCATCAACCCGGAGGGCTACATCCTCACCAACCACCATGTCATCGAGGACGCCCAGCGCCTCGAGGTGACCCTGGCCGACGGCAGTAAGTGGCGGGGGAAACTGGTGGGGACCGATCCGGACAGCGATCTCGCGGTGATCAAGATCGAGGCGCCGCGGGAGCGACTGGTCTCCCTCCCCATGGGGGATTCGAACACGCTCCTGGTGGGCCAGAAGGTTCTCGCCATCGGCAACCCCTTCGGCCTGGGACAGACCCTGAGCACCGGCGTCGTCAGCTCTCTGAAGCGGACCCTCCGCGCTCGGAACGGCGTCCTGATGGAGGATATCGTCCAGACGGACGCCTCCATCAATCCCGGGAACTCCGGCGGGGCGCTCCTGGACTCGAGCGGTAGGCTCATCGGGGTCAATACGGCCATCTTCAGCCCCACAGGGGCGTCGGTGGGTATCGGCTTCGCCATTCCGGTCTCGACAGCAAAGCGTCTGGTACCAGAGCTCATCGCTAAGGGTTACTATGCCTATCCTTGGATCGGCGCCACGGTAACGACCCTGGTCCCGGAAGACGCCCGGGTGGTAGGGCTGGCGGCGGACCGCGGGGCGCTCATCGTCGAGACCGTCCGCAGCGGCCCTGCCGCCAAGGCCGGGCTCCAGGGGGGGACCCGCCGAGTCCGCGTGGGCAACAGGATCATTATCCTCGGGGGCGACGTGGTGGTGGCCATTGATGGGCGGAAATTGGAGACGGCCGACGACCTCATCAATACGATCCGGGAGAAACGGCCGGGGGATACCATTACCCTTGAGGTGTACCGTGGCGGGCTGCAGCGGGATCGGTTGCAGGTGCTCCTCGAAGAGCGGCCGCGGCAGCGTTGACGAGACCTGACTGGGGCCGGCGGAAGAATCAGGCCGTGTTTGAGGCCGGGTGGGCCTCAGGGCAAGGACGGCTTCCGGGAAAGGGCGGGCCGACATGGTCGAGAATTACCGCTACCACTATTTCATCGACGAGGAGGGGAATTGGTACTGCGACGGCCAACCGGTCGAAGACCGGGAGCTCGCCGCTTTCCTCAGCCGTTCCCTGGTCGAGCGGGGTGGCAACTACCTTGTCGCCTGTGAGGGCGAGGTTCATCCGGTGACGGTCGCCGATGCGCCTTTGGTGGTGCGCCATGTCCATCGCCAGGTAAGCGCTGGCGGAGGGTTGGAGCGGGCGGAGATCGAACTTGGGGACGGCCGCCGGGAGATGCTCGACGGGGAAACCCTCGAGATCTCGCCTCAGCACATACTCTACTGTCGGGCCACGCCTCAAGGATTGCGGGCCCGTTTTCGTCGCCCTGCTTACTACGAGCTGATGCGCCACCTGGAGATGGAGGGCGAGTTCGAATGGTTCTACGTCGCTATCGGCGGGCGACGTTACCTTATCAACCCTACTCGCGAGGAGTCGGTCGAGGGGAGAGACTTGAAGGATGCCTGAGCTCCCGGAAGTCGAGGTCATTCGCCGCGGCCTGGCTTCTGCCCTGACAGGCCGGAAGATCATCAGGGTGGTGATACAGAACCGCCGGCTACGCCTTCCCCTCCCGCGAGGTCGGTTCAAGGCGTGGGTCGAAGGGCGTAAGGTGACGTCGGTGGGTCGCCGCGCCAAGTACCTGCTGATAACTATGGAGAGCGGCGCGCGGTTGGTGGTCCACCTGGGGATGAGTGGGCGCCTGGCTTTTGTCCCCGAGGGGGCGCCTCGGAAGGACCATGACCATGTCCGGTTCATCCTTGATGGCGGCCTTGAGCTGCGGTTCAACGATGCCCGCAGGTTCGGCTCGGTGCAGGTTGTCACCCCCGAGCGGGGCGACGGGGCGGCGCTCTTCGCCGGCATCGGGCCCGAGCCCTTTTCCAGGAAATTCTCCGCCGCTTATCTCTTGGCACGGACGCGGGGGAGGAAAAGGCCCATCAAGAATCTTCTCATGGACGGTACCGTGGTGGCCGGGATCGGTAACATCTACGCCAATGAGGCGCTTTTTGTCGCCGGGATCGATCCGGCTAGGCTGGCCGGCGGGCTGGATCGTGACGGCTGTCGCCGGCTCGTGCGGGGCTGTCGCCAGGTTCTCGAGCGGGCCATTGCCTGCGGCGGCACCACCATTTCTGACTTCGTGAACAGCAGCGGCGTTGCCGGCTCCTTCCAGTGCGAGCTTCAGGTGTACGGCCGGGACGGCGAAGGGTGTCGGAGTTGCGGCAGCCTTATCCGGCGTCGGGTCCTTGCCGGCCGGGCCACCTACTCCTGTCCGTTGTGCCAGAGGTAGCGGCACCGACCACCCTGCGTCGGCGAAGCGGGGAGGCAGGGGCGGCAGGGTGATCTGCTCCGTAAGCTGCTGGTGCTGAAGGAAAGGGGGACGGCCTCGTAGTCAAGGTCTGATGAACCCGACGAGAATCCGAAAGCTGAAAGTGCTCCTCTTTGCGCTCTTGGTCTTCGTGGCCGGAGGCGCCTGCGGTGGAGCCCTTGGGGCCTTTCTCGCCCTCACCCGTGACCTTCCCAGCATCCGGGAGCTCGAAAATTTCCGGCCCAGTGCGGCGACACGGCTTCTCTCCACGGAGGGAAAGGTTATCGGCGAGTTCTTCGTCGAGAAACGCCTGCCCATTACCCTCGCCGAGATTCCCCCCTACCTCAAGCAGGCGGTTATCGCCGTTGAGGACCAGAATTTCTATAAGCACGCCGGTATCGACTGGCAGGGGATCATGCGGGCGGGCGTGAAGGATCTCGTGGCTGGCCGGATTGTGGAAGGTGGGAGCACCATCACCCAGCAGCTCGCCAAGCTCCTCTTCCTTGATTCGGAACGGACCATGCGGCGCAAGTTGAAAGAGGTCCTGCTTGCCCTTCAGATCGAGCGACGGTATCGCAAGGAGGAGATCCTCACCCTCTATCTGAACCAGATCTACCTGGGAAGCGGCACCTATGGGGTGGAGGCGGCGGCCAACCTTTACTTCGGCAAGCACGTCTGGGAGCTGGACCTCTCCGAGTGCGCTCTCATTGCCGGCCTGTCCCGCGCGCCCAGCCTCTACTCGCCCCTGGTCAACCCGGATAAGGCCCTGGCTCGCCGTGCGCTGGTGCTGAAACGACTGCGAGAGACCGATGGTATCACCGAAGACCAGTATCGCCTGGCCCTGGAAAAGCCGCTGCGACTCGCGCCGCCGGCCGGGTCGGGCGCCAGCACCCTTTACTTTGCGGATTATCTGAGGCCCCAGCTCGAGGAGGTGTTGGGAGCAAACCTCCTCTACCGGGGCGGGCTGACGGTGCAGACCACCCTCCGCGACAGCTGGCAACGGATCGTAGAGCAAGCTTTGGCAAACGGCCTGACCAGCCTCGAGCAGCGTCATCGCGGAAAAGAGGTGGGGAACGAGAGGCCCCAGGGGGGAGTCGTGCTTCTGGATGTGGCAACCGGCCTGATCCGGGCGATGGTGGGAGGCCGTGACTACGCCAGGAGTCAGTTCAACCGAACGTTTCAGGCCGAGCGCCAACCGGGCTCTGCCTTCAAACCGATCATCTACGCCTATGCCTTGGAGCGCGGCTACTCCCCTTCGGACCGGATCTACGACGGCCCCGTGTCGTATCCGCAGGCGGACGGCACGCGCTGGGAGCCCAGGAACTACTCGGGTCGGTTCGAAGGGGAAATGACCCTGCGCCACGCCCTGGAGGTTTCGCAGAACATCATCGCCATCAAGCTTCTCGAACGCCTCGGCCCCAACCCGGTGGTGGAGTTCGCCCACAGACTCGGGATCACGAGCCGTCTCCAGCCCAACCTTTCCCTGGCCCTCGGTACCTCCGAGGTGAACCTCCTCGAACTCGTATCCGCTTACCAGGTC
Organism: Deltaproteobacteria bacterium; assembly: GCA_017861095.1. Classification (GTDB taxonomy): domain Bacteria; phylum Desulfobacterota; class Syntrophobacteria; order BM002; family BM002; genus JAGFXI01. The sequence continues at coordinate 18,803 of JAGFXI010000001.1, forward strand.
TTCGCCCACAGCGGGATCTGGGTTGAGCCTTCCGGCATCGTCGATGTCCTGGACGCCAACGGGAGATCCGTCTGGAGACCTACGCCGGGGAGTAGCCTGGTGTGCAGCGAGCAGACCGCCTCCATGGTCACCGACATCCTTACCGGGGTGATCCAACGTGGGACTGGACGGGCTGCGAACAGACTCCCGTGGCCGCTCGCCGGAAAGACAGGCACCACGGAGAACTTCCGGGATGCCTGGTTCGTCGGCTACTCGCCGACGGTGGTGAGCGGGGTGTGGGTGGGATACGACAATGGCCAGGAGTTGGGGCCTCGAGAGACGGGCGCACAGGCCGCGCTCCCTATTTGGATAGAGGTGATGGAAAAGGTCTTGCCGGAAACGCCCCAGGGCGCATTCGAGAAACCTGCAAGGCCAGCCGCAGGGCGCATCGACTCGGGCCAGGGCGGGGGGCGGGCGGCGAACGGCGCCGGGAACGGGGCGGATGCCGTGTTGCGGCAAGGGAAGGAGCCACAACCCGTGAGCTCGGTACCCGGGGCCGGCCAGAAGGATGTGTCCCGGTAACAGGGTTTTCGGCGACGCATTGCCTGCTCGTAAGAACTGCTTATTCATTTGTCATTTGACATTGATTTGACATTTGAACTTTGGCATTTGACGTTGCTTTGCTCGTCTTCGGCTTGAGAACCGGGTATCTCAAGGGAATCCCATGAGTAGAACCTCCCTGAGACTGGCGTTTTTCGATCTCGACGGCACCATCCGCCGCGTCCGCGATCCCTGGGTTCACCTCCATGAATTCCTAGGCGTGGCCGAGCAGGCGAGGGATCTGATCCCGCGCTGGCGTCGAGGCGAGATAACCTACGATGAGTGGGCTCGGCTCGACGCAGCGCTCTGGCGTGGGGTTCTCCGGACGAAGATGATGGCAGCCCTTCATGAGAACCCGGTGCGCCGCGGTGCGCGGGAGCTCGTGGGCTGGTTTACCTCCAAGGCGATCCCCTGCGTGGGGATCAGCACGGGACTCTCCATCTTCCACGAGCACACCGCCCGGGACCTGGGAATGGATCGGGTGATCTGCAACGAACTCCACTTCGACGGGGATGTCTGTACCGGGGAGATTACGATCAACGTTCGCGAGGGGAGCAAGGGCGAAATCATGGACGAGGTACTCGCCGAGTACGGCGTCCGGGCCGAAGAGGCAGTCGCCTTCGGGGATGGGAAGGCGGATATCCCGCTCTTCAGCAAAGCGGGCCTCGGTATTGCCATCTGCCCGGTCCAGGATCAGGTCCGCGAGAGTGCTCACTATGTCGTGGAGGCGGAACCGATCGACGGCGCACTCGAGATCGTGGCGAGCCATTTCAGCATGGACCGGGGCTAGGGGGAATCCGAGGGGTAGGCTGTTAGTCGCGGAGGCTGTTATGACCAAGAAGGTGCTCGTTCCCATTGGCGATGGGACGGAGGAGATTGAGGCGGTCGCCATCATCGATGTGTTGCGAAGGGCGGGGGCGGAGGTCACGGTCGCCTCCGTCGACCGGCTCCAGGTGACCGCATCGCGGGGTGTGAGGCTGGTCGCCGACCGGCTCATTTCGGATTGCCGCGAGGTGCCCTACGATCTTGTCGTCCTCCCGGGCGGCATGCCGGGGGCGGAACATCTCCGCGACTCCGGGGAGCTCGAGGAGATCCTGAAACGGCACGCAGGGGAGGGACGTTGGTACGCGGCCATCTGCGCCTCCCCGGCGGTTGTCCTTGAGCACCATGGGCTTCTCAGGGGACACCGGGCAACCTGCCATCCCAACTTTGTCGACCGGTTGGCGAACCGTGATGCCATTGAATCCCGGGTGGTTGTGGACGGCCGGTGCATCACGAGCCGCGCTCCCGGCACCGCCATCGAGTTTGCCTTAAAGCTCGTCGAAGTGCTCTATGGCGAGGGAAAGGCGAGAGAGGTGGCGACGCCCATGGTGGTCCACCCGGGATGCACGGAGTAGGCTACGGCCGGATCACTCCGGCGTTCTCACCCTTTGTGGCTAGGATAGGGTTTTTCAGCAACCTGCTAATGAGATGATCGGGGGAAAGGAGAGAGTTCATGAAGAAGTCGCTCGGAGCGAAAACTATGATCTATCCCACTCCGGTCTTCGTCGTTGGGACCTACGACGACGCCGGAAAGCCGAACGTCATGACCGCAGCCTGGGCCGGCATCTGCTGCTCCGTGCCGCCGTGCGTCGCGGTCTCGCTCAGGAAGGCGACCTACAGTTACGGGAACATCGTGGCCCGGAAGGCGTTCACCATCAGCATTCCCTCCCAGGCTCATGCGCGCGAGGCGGACTACTTCGGCATGGCCTCGGGAAAAACCCAGGATAAGTTCGCGAAGAGCAAACTCACGCCGGTGAAGAGCGAGCTGGTGGACGCCCCGTACGTTAAGGAGTTCCCGGTTGTGCTTGAGTGTCGGTTGCTCCACACGGTGGAGATCGGCCTCCACACCCAGTTCATCGGCGAGATCCTGGACGTGAAGGCCGATGAATCCGTCCTGGGGCCGGACGGATTCCCGGATATCCTTAAGGTCAAGCCCATGGTGTTCGTGCCGGAGAGTGCCACTTACCATGGGATCGGCCAGCTTCTCGGCCGAGCCTTCTCAATCGGCAAGAAGATCTGATCACCACGGACAGGGTCGCGGTGCCCGATGCGACTTGCGGTCATCTCGGACATTCACGGCAACCTGGAGGCCTTCCGGCAGGTCCTGGCGGATATCGACCGCTCACAGATCGATGACATCGTCTGCCTCGGGGACTGCATCGGCTACGGTCCCGAGCCGGAGGAGGTTGTCCGCCTGGTCCGGGAGCGGGGCATCCCCTGTGTCCTCGGCAATCACGAGCTCGGACTCCTGGACCGGACGTACTTGGACTGGTTCAACCCTCCCACGAGAGACTGCCTGCTTCTCACGGAGACCTTCCTTTCCAAGCCGGCCATGGATTATTTGGGCTCGTTCCCACCTGCCATGGTTCGCCACGGGTGCCGCTGCGTCCACGGCTATCCCCCCGACTCGGTCACCGTATATCTCTTTCAGGTCTCGGACCGCGAATTGGTCCGCTCTTTGAGAGACGCAATGGAGGCGGTCTGTTTCGTCGGTCACACCCATGACCTGGCGATCATCGGACTCGGCAGCGAGGGACTCCTCCGTCTTCCCCTTGGTCCGGGGGTGACTCCACTCGTGGGCGCGACGCGGTGGATCATCAATGTGGGTAGCGTGGGACAGCCCCGGGACGGGAACAACAAGTCCAAGTACGTGATCTGGGATCCGGAGGAGGAGACTATCGAGGTGAGGTTCGTGGCCTATGACATCGCCCATACGGCCAGCAAGGTAAAGGAGCGGGGCTTCCCGGAGTGGTGCGGCCTACGCCTGTGGTGAGAAAAGCCGCGGAGGATTCTCATGAGGCGGATCGGAAGGTACGAGGTCTGCGGTCTCCTTGGCAAGGGCGGCATGAGCACGGTCTACAAGGTGCGCATCCCGACAATCGGAAAGATAGCGGCTCTCAAGCTTCTCGCTCCCCACCCTCACCTGGTGGCGCTCGTTGGGATGGATGGGATCCGCCGCCGGTTCGCGAGCGAGGCCGTGGCCCTCGGGCGGCTCAGACACGCCAACATCGTGGCCGTCTGGGATTACGGTGAGGCGGACGGACGGCCCTTCTTTATCATGGAGTACTACTGCAACAACCTGGGTGTCATGATCGGCGAGACCTATCGGTTGGAGAATCCCTCTCGCGTCCTGAGCCTCGACAAGACCCTCCACTATGGTCGGCAGATCCTTGCTGCTCTTTCCTGCCTCCACCAGGCCGGCATCGTCCACCGGGACCTCAAACCCGCGAATGTCCTTCTGACCGACGACGACCGGGTGAAGATCTGTGACTTCGGATTGTCTCGACTCCGGGGCGAACCCTTTCCCCGGCCGCACAACCTCATGGTGGGCTCACCGTACTACGCCGCGCCGGAACAGGAAGTGGATCCCGACGGCGTCGATGCCCGTGCCGATCTCTACGCCACGGGTGTCCTCCTCCGCCGTCTGGCCACCGGGAGGTTCGTCATGGAAGGCGAAGGCCGAACGAGTGGTCACCCTACGAACCTCGACTCTCGGTGGGACGCCTTTCTTGGGAGGGCGGCGGCTCCCGATCGCCGGGACCGTTTCGGCACTGCCCGCGAGATGGCCGCGGCTTTGGAACGGCTCTCGAGGGAGTGGGAGGCGCAGAAGGGAGAGACCTGTCGCCTGTCGCCGGCCCGGCCGCGGTCGAGACAGGAACTGCCGGCCGAGATACGGTCTCTCCGGAATCGGGCGATCAAGGTGGGTTCCCGACAGGGGCCGGAGGTCTTTGGTCTGGATGAGCTCTGGCGTCCACGGCGGTACTTCGCCAGCGATTTTCGGGAGAACGAAGACGGGACCGTCACGGACCGGGCCACGGGGCTCACCTGGGAACGCGACGGGTCCGATTTTCCCATGGCCTGGGACCAGGCTCACGACTACGTCGCACACCTGAACCGTACGCGATTTGCCGGTCGCACGACCTGGCACCTTCCGACCGTGGCCGAACTCCTCTCCATCCTCAGTGAGGCACCCCATGCAGGCGATCTCTGCATCCCCCTTGTTTTTGCCCAGGATAGACGCTGGCTTTGGAGCTCTGATCGGCGTTCCTTTGTCGCGGCATGGTATGTGAGCATCGACTTGGGCTTCGTCTCGTGGCAAGACTTCAGCTGCTCTTACTTCGTGCGGGCCGTCTGCTCGCCGGAATGATGTCCACGACGCATTCCCCGTTGCCGGCACATTGCCAGAAGGTTCTAGGAGCCGTCCTCCGGCGCGGGACGGGCGTTTCCACAACCTGCCGAGGCGCCCACTCGTCGCTTTTTCTTGCCTTTCTCCTTGCCTTTGTGCTTTCATAGAAGTAATGCCTCGGGCGGCCCAAGGTGGACGAGACGACGGGGAGTCACAGCCGGATGTCACTCGACAGAGGGAAGCGAGAAATGGCGGTACGAATTCTTCTTGCTGACGATCACAAGATCGTGCGCGATGGTCTGCGCTCGCTGCTGGAAAAGCAGCAAGGCATGGAAGTCGTGGGTGAGGCGGAAAACGGGCGACGGGCGCTGGAACTCGCCCATCAGAAGAAGCCCGACGTGGTCATCATGGACGTGAGCATGCCGGATCTCAATGGAATCGAGGCAACCCGTCAGATGCTCGCGGACCAGCCGGGGGTGAGGGTGATCGGTCTCTCCATGCATTCAGACCGCCGCCTGGTCGCGGGCATGCTCCAGGCTGGCGCCTTCGGTTTTCTCCTCAAAGACTGCGCTTTCGATGAGCTAGCCCGGGCGATCAACGCCGTGATGTCCAACCAGCCGTATCTGAGCCCCCGGATAGCGGGAACGGTCATACAGGACTATGTGCGCCGCATGACTCCGAGTGAATCCCCGACCTCCGACGCCCTCCTCACCACGAGGGAGCGCGAAGTTCTCCAGCTCCTCGCCGAGGGCTGGTCTACCAAAAAGATCGGGTCCCACCTCCATGTGAGTGTGAAGACGGTGGAGACCCACCGTCGCCAGATGATGGACAAGCTCGGCCTTCACAGCATCGCCGAAATCACCAAGTACGCCATTCGCGAAGGGCTGACCTCCCTGGAACCCTAGCCCGCATTACGCACGAGCCACCTGCTGCGACCGCAGATCTGGTCGCCCTTCTGGGCGTCCTAAGGGCTCGGGCTCATCTTTCGTCCCAGGGGAATTCAGCCGTTTCGAAGGGCAAAATCAGGGATGCCCTGATTGCGGAATCATGGTGGTTGTCTCCATAATAGTATGCACGGAGATGTCGGGAGCACCCCGGTACGCCGATCTCTTTCAGCCCACCTGATCCATCTCTCGAACGCCAAGGACGGAAACCCCACGGGAGGGGTCACACATTTCAGGGCAGGAGGAACATTCATGACTGGACCGGGACGCATGCAGGTGACCATTCAAGGAGATCGGGATACGGTGATTCTCGATATCAGGCTCACTGATTACGACGGTCTGGATCTTCTGCAGGAGATCCGAGCGCGGCATCACGACCTGCCGGTTATCCTCTGTAGCGCCTACGACACCTATCGAGAGGATCCGAAGGCCTTTGCGGCCGATTACTACGTGATCAAGTCATTCGATCTGGGAACACTGAAACAGCCGATTCAGCGAGCCATCGAGGCAGAGCTTTCCATGCGGCAGGCGGTTCGTGCATAACGCGGGCTAGGTCTCTCAACGGCACTCCATCTCACTCGTCCGCACGGACGACGAAGGCTTTCACCTGGTGCTCTCTGAGGAGTCGTGCAGCCAGAGCGTCGGCCTCCTGACGGCCGACCGGCCCACCTGCCTGTACCCGGTACCAGTGGCCTTTCCCTGGCAAGTCCACGGCGTGGACGGTCACTCGCGACTTGACGTGCTTGAGCGAGGCGGCAAACTTCTCGGCGCTCGCCTCATCCTTGAAGGAGGCGACCTGCACCGTATAGCGGGCGGATGATGAGATCTCGGGGCCTGTGCTCACCTTTTCCGGCTGAGGAGGAGGCGGGGCCGGGGGCGCAGGTACCGTGCTTACCGGTGCCGGAGGCGTCGTCACCGTCTTTTGCTCGGGGACCTTTTCCGGGGGGGGAGTGGTGAGGCGGGCCTGCTTTTTCTTCGCGAGGGCCTCGTAGAACTCGAGGTCCTTGATGGGAATCTTGTCCTCGACTGCTCCAGCCGCTGCAGGCTTTTCCGGCTCCGGTGCGGGGTTCCCCGAGCCGGGCCAGAGGCCCTCAGCCACCATCCGCCGCTTGATCTCCGTGAGATTGATGTTGGCCGGGGTGAGCCCCTTCCCCACCAAGAGCCCGAGGAGAAACATCCAGAACAGGGCGAGAAGCAGGCCGACGCCCCAGCCCACGACCGCCATCTTGCTCAACTCGAGGCGGAAGCTTTTCTTGGTTGACCTCCGGTTCTTCTCTGCGCCCATGGGCCCCCCGTGAGCGACGACGTCTACATCTTGTCCGGTGCAGAGACGCCGAGGAGTTCCAAGCCGTTACGGAGAGCGATGCGAACGGCTCCAGCCAAGGACAGCCGCGCCTGCGCTAGGTCCGTGTCGTCCTGGATCATCCGGTGATGATTGTAGTAACTGTGGAAGGTGGAGGCGAGCTGGGTCAGGTAGTAGGTGATTCGATGGGGCTCCAGGAACCGAGCGCTGTTCTCTACCACCTCGGGAAAGAAACTGAGCTCTTTGATGAGCGCCAACTCCTCGGGCAGATTGAGCCGCGAGAGATGCGAACCCTCCAGAGGCAGATGCCGCTCTTCAGCTAGGCGCATGAGACTGCAGATCCGGGCGTGGGCGTACTGGACGTAGTAGACAGGGTTCTCCGCCGTCTTCTCCTTAGCGAGCTCGAGATCGAAATCAAGAGGGCTGTCCGACCTACGGGTCAGGAAGATGAACCGGGCCGCATCGCGCCCCACCTCTTCGAGGACGGCTCTCAGGGTCTCGAACTCGCCGGCCCGGGTGGACATGGCAACCGGCTTTCCCTTGCGGAGCAGGTTCACGAGTTGGACTAGGAGGAGTTTCAGGGAATCGGGTTTCCGGCCGAGGGCCATGACGCCCGCCTGCATTCTGGCCACGTAGCCATGGTGGTCGGCGCCCCAGAGGTTGATGACAAGCTCGAAGCCTCGCTCGAACTTGTTCTGATGGTAGGCGAGGTCCGAGGCAAAGTACGTGGTCAGGCCGTTGGCGCGCACCACCACTCGGTCTTTTTCATCCCCGAAGGCGGTGGAGCGGAACCAGAGGGCGCCGTCTTTCTCGAAAATGTGACCTGCAGCCTTGAGCGTCGCGATGGTGCGGTCGACGGCACCGCTTTCGTAAAGGCTCCGCTCACGGAACCACTCGTCATGGTGGACGCCGAAGAGATCGAGATCTTCCCGGATGCCGGCAAGGATCCGGTCAGCAGCATGCCGAGTGAACACCGGCACAGCCTCCGCCTCGGGCGTGTCCCGGTAGGAGTTGCCATGAAGCTCGAGCATCCCCCGGGCGAGGTCACGGATGTAGTCGCCCTGATAGCAGGTGTCGGGAAATTCGAGTTTACGGCCGAGGAGCTGCTGGTACCGGAGGAGTACGGAGCGGCCCAGGGTGTCCATCTGGGTCCCCACATCATTGATGTAGTACTCCCGCTGCACCCGGTGCCCGGTTGCCTCGAGGATCCGCGCGAGCACATCGCCGGTGGCGGCGCCCCGCCCGTGGCCGATGTGGAGCGGGCCCGTGGGGTTGGCGCTGACGAACTCGACCTGGACGCAGCGGCCCTTGCCGATGTTCACCCGACCATAGGTCTGATCCTGGGCCTGGATTTCAGGAAGGACCTGATACCAGGCGGCCGGACTGACGGTGAGATTAACGAAGCCGGGGCCGGCAACCTCCACGCGGGAAAACAGGCCGCCCCCGTCCGCCATCTGCTCGACGAGCGTCGAGGCTATCTCCCGCGGGGAGCGACGGTTGGGGCCGGCGAGGTTCAAGGCCAGGGTGGTGGCGAAATCGCCGTGGGCCTCGTTCTTCGGGACCTCCACCTGGGGCTCGAAGTCGACGGGAACCTGGAGCAGGCCGCGGTCCCGGCAATGCTCGAGGGTCTTGTTCAGGATGTCCAGGATTCGTCGTTTGATCATAATCCAGGTTTTCTCCCCAATCCTATCGCTTGAAAAAAGACACGATGCCCCTCCTCGCCTAACCAAAGGGTCTCTCGTATCACAGGCCCGTGGGCCTGTCGAGACCTCTGTCTGCACCTCTCCGCGGGGGCTGTCCCGTGTCGCCCCAAGGTAGTGCATTTGCCAACCATAATCAAGGGCGACTTCCTTCTTCCTCCCTCCCTTGACAGGGCGCTCGGGCAGACCGTAGACTCCTTCCCCTGCAACAGCGGTTTGCAGACCAGCAGATAGACGGCAGCCGGCGAAGGGGAGATCATGAACTTTTTCCTGACCGTTCTGGGCCTGGTGATGATCTTGGAGGGCATGCCGTACTTTGCCTTTCCGGAGAGGATCAAATCCTGGTTAGCTTACATCAGCACCCTGCCTGCCGGGCGACTCCGCCTGGTGGGGTTCGCCGCTATGGTGGCGGGCATGGGCCTCGTGTACCTCGGTCAGCATGGATAGCCGTTGGCTCCAGATGCGCCTTGCCTCACAGACCACCCTGCCTTGGCGGAGCGTGATGGGAGGGGGCAGGAGGTTCTCGTCCGCATAGTCGCGCCATTGATAGTATTGAGTGAGGTCCAGCCTTGTAACGGATGGGCGCACAAAGTCCGGGAGGCCTCCCTGCGATCGAAGGAAGGTAGAGGCTCCGGATGCGCTTTGCTTCGGAGAACCCCCTGCCTCCCGGGCCGGGTGCGCACGGGGGAAATCTGTTGACTTGCACTCCCAACTGTGCTTAGCTTGGCCGGTTTATCGGCGACGCAAGATATGTACTGTTTGGATGACTATTCCTATGAGCTGCCCCCGGAGCTCATCGCCCAGATCCCGAGCGGGAGCCGGGAGGGCTCAAGGCTCATGATCGTCCATCGGGGCTCCGGCTTGATCCGCCACCAACGGTTCATTGACCTGGAGACCTGGCTCAGAGCGGGCGATCTCGTGGTCCTCAATGACACGCGGGTGGTTCCGGCCCGGTTGCTGGGGCACAAGGAATCAAGGGGACGGATTGAACTCCTGGTGCTCTACCCGGCGACGGATAGCAACCCCTACCGCTGTCTGGTTAAGGCCAAGAGG
>JAGFXI010000463.1 GCA_017861095.1 Deltaproteobacteria bacterium
CGCCGATTTCTTGGTCGGCGCTGAGCCCGGAAATGACGAGGAGGCTCCACTCAAGGGATACATCGTCCCCTGCCCTGATTTCCTCAATGATGCGCTCTTCCGGATCGTGTGTCACCGGGCTCCTCCGGAAGCAAGTCCCCCTTTGCCGAGGAGGGCGTGACGACAACCGCGGGGGGAACCCCTTCCCGGGGCCGCACGTCGCGTGCGGGATGACACCCTCGGGAGGGGTCCCGAGTAGTCGCCCTTCTCCGCGGCTTCCGTGAGGAATAGAATACCACCGGGAGCGTAAGACTGAAACCCTCAAGAGACGGTGTCGTCCTTAATCATGAAAAGAGTTTCTCAGCCACTTACTATGGCGCTGCAAGCCTCGTCCGCGAGTTACAGAGGCTGGGATAAAGGGAAGGAGAACATCATGGCAATCGAATCCGTCAACCCTGCCACGGGGAGACGAATCAAGGCATACGAGGAGATGGGCCCACGGGAGGTGGAGCGCATTCTTGAATCAGCTCACGGAGCATTCCTCCGGTGGCGGAGGACGTCTCTCGCTGAGCGGGCGGCGCTCGTGCGCCGGGGGGCTCTGGTGCTGCGGCAAAACGCGGAGCAGTATGCCCGGCTCATGGCCCATGAGATGGGAAAACCGATCAGGGATGGTCGGGGAGAGGCGGAGAAGTGCGCCTGGACGTGCGAGTACTATGCCGAGAACACCCCACGCTTCCTTGAACCGGAGACGGTCCAGACGAGCGCCCGGAAGAGCTTCGTCACCCACCAGCCCCTCGGGGTGATCCTTGCGGTCATGCCTTGGAATTTCCCTTTCTGGCAGGTGTTCCGGTTTGCCGCCGCCGCGGTCATGGCCGGGAATGGGGTGGTCCTGAAGCACGCCTCGAATTCCGGTTTGCCGCCGCCGCAGTCATGGCCGGGAATGGGGTGGTCCTGAAGCACGCCTCGAATGTCCCGGGCTGCGGTCTCGCCATCGAGGACGTTTTCCGCCAGGCAGGGTTTCCCGAGAACCTCTTTCGAGCGGTGCTCGTCGGCGGCACTCATGTAGAGGACATCATCGCCAACCCGCACATCAAGGCGGTGACCGTGACCGGGAGCACCGCTGCGGGAAAGGCTGTGGCGCGGAAGGCCGGGGAGATGCTCAAGAAGACTGTGCTCGAGCTCGGCGGGAGCGACCCCTACGTGATTCTCGAGGATGCCGACTTGCCGAAGGCGGTGGAGACCTGTGTGCGGAGCAGGCTCATCAACGCCGGACAGAGTTGCATTGCGGCGAAGCGGTTCATTGTCGTCACCTCCCGTCGGGAGGAGTTCGAGGATCTCTTCGTGAGCCGGATGAAGGCGGCCAAGATGGGGGACCCCCTGGACGAGCGTATCGAGATAGGGCCTCAGGCCCGGTGGGATCTTCGCCGAGATCTTCATCGGCAGGTTCAGGAGAGCGTGGCCCGCGGTGCGGTTCTCCTCCTGGGCGGGGAGATCCCTCCCGGGGAGGGCGCCTTTTACCCTCCTACCGTCCTTACCGCGGTAAGAAAAGGAATGCCCGCATACGACGAGGAGCTTTTTGGACCGGTGGCCGCAATCATTCCGGCAGCAAACGAAGGGGAGGCGATCCGGGTGGCCAACGACTCCTCCTTCGGCCTCGGCGCCGCCGTCTTCACTGAGGATCTCGCCCGGGGCGAGCGCATCGCCGCGGAAGAGATCGAGGCGGGCTCATGTTTCGTCAACGACTTCGTTCGTTCCGATCCGCGGCTTCCCTTCGGCGGAATCAAAGAGAGTGGCTACGGTCGTGAGCTCTCCTCTCACGGCATCAGGGAGTTCGTGAACATCAAGACGGTGGTGGTGAGCTGATGGCCCCGGTGCGAGCCCACGAGCACGCACCGGGACAATGTCACTGCTCTGCGGGACCCCGTCAAAGCCCACCCACGCTACGCGCCCACGACTCTGGAGAGATTCGCCGCAGCGAAGTCCCAGTTGACGAGGCGATCAAGGAAGGCGGCGATGTAGTCGCCGCGGCGGTTCTGGTAGTCGAGGTAGTAGGCATGCTCCCAGACGTCGATGGTGAGAAGCGGAACCTGGCCGTGGGCGAGAGGTGTATCGGCGTTTCCCGTCTTCACCACCTTGAGGGCGGCGCCGTCCACGACGAGCCAGGCCCAGCCGCTGCCGAACTGAGTGGCCGCCCCGTTGGCAAACTCCTTCTTGAAGTTGTCGAAACTGCCGAATGTGGCCTCAAGCTTCTTCGCGAGCACACCGGTCGGGAGCCCCCCGCCGCCGGGCTTCATGCTTTTCCAATAGAAGGTATGGTTCCAGACCTGGGCGGCATTGTTGAAAAGTCCGGCGCGTTCCGGATTCCCGGCAGTTTTCTTGATGATCTCCTCCAGGGTTGCGGTGGCGAACTCCGTCTTTTCCACGAGGCTATTGGTGTTGTTCACATAGGCCTGATGGTGCTTGCCGTAGTGGAACTCGATGGTGCGGGGCGAGATAGCCGGCGCGAGCCCATCCTGGGGATAGGGAAGGGGAGGGAGCTTGAAGGGCGGTCTCTCCGGCTCGGCCGCCCAGGCTTCTGAGCCGAGCGGAAGTCCGGCAGCGCTCATGGCC
>JAGFXI010000156.1 GCA_017861095.1 Deltaproteobacteria bacterium
TGAACATCCACCCGGCGCTTCTTCCCGCCTTTCCCGGCGAGCACGGATATCAGGACACCTTCGATTACGGGTGCAAAGTAGGCGGCGTTACGGTCCACTTTGTCGACGAAGGCGAGGATACCGGTCCCGTCATCGCCCAGGCCGCCTATCCCATTTGGCGGGGAGATAGCCTCCAAGCGGTCCGGCGACGGGGCCTTCAGCTTGAATATGCTCTCTACTCTAAGTGCATCCAGTGGTTCGCCCGGAGGCAGTTGCAGATCACCACAGGAGCGGGAACTCGCCCTCTGGTAAAGATTCTGGATCCGGGCTATCCCGAGTTTCTGGAAGGATTGATTCGCGAGGCCTTCACCTGCCCGGCATGAGCCTGCTGTCGTGCCACTGCGCGGCCGTTCGGCCGAGGGAGATAACCCTTTCCTTTTGGGAAACATAGGAGGCAGCCATGGCGGGATACAAGGACGGCCTGGCTTTCCGTTATCTGCAAGCGACGAAGTACGATCGTCAAAAGCCTCTGAGGGACAGCCTGGGGCACATCCCCGCTCCGGCACGGTTCAAAGTCTACCCCCAGGCGGAGCGGGTGGAGTTAACGCCTCCCGATGTCGGCCAGCCCGCCGATCTCTGGCAATGCCTCGCTCGCCGTCGGTCCGAACGGGACACGAGCCCTCAGCCCCTTACCCTACAGGAACTCTCCTTGCTCCTCTGGGCCGCCCAGGGAGTTACGGCAAGGGCCGGAGGATATCTTCTTCGGACAGCACCTTCGGCCGGCGCCCTTTACCCTTTCGAGACCTATCTGTATGCCGATCGGGTGGAGGGGTTAGGAAAGGGAATCTATCACCTCGAGGTCGGAGAATTCGTTCTCGAGCGCCTGAAGGACGGCGACTTCAACCGTCATCTCACCGCTGGCGGCCTGGGACAGTCAGCACTGCGGCGAGCAGCGGTGGTCCTCATCTGGACGGCCGTGCTCTTGAGATGCATGGTGAAGTATCGGGAACGGGCCGTGCGCTACATCGCCATGGATCTCGGGCACGTCTGTCAGAACGTTCAGTTGGCTGCGACCGCGATGAGCCTGGGCTCGTGCCCAATAGGCGCCTTCTACGACGATGACATCAATCGCCTGATCGGCGTGGACGGGGAAGAGGAAACGGTGCTCTATCTAGCCACGGTGGGAAAGCTTGGTTAACAAAGGGGGAAAGCTAGGAGTCAGGCGCATGGCCACAAGAAGGCGGCACTGAGCTGAACCTTCTTTGTGCTCACGTCGGCCGGAGGGCGGCCGACTTTTCTTCCGTCTCTACGGGATCAACAAATCGTTTAGCTTTGCGATAGCGCGCGCAAATGATCTCGCCCATGCGGTAGCGTACATGGCTTTTCTTGCGACAGCGGTTGCCGTAGCCGAGCATGATGGAGTACTTGCAGGACTTGCAGAGTTCGGGAATATCCCTCACGGCTCACCTCCCCAACCGAGACGGATTCGCATGAACATTCGAGGCACTTCGAGGAGCTCGGGATAATCTTCCTCCTCTTCTTCCCACCTTGGGACATGCAAGAACAGTGCAAGACTCCTGAGATCTCCCTGAACGGGGCCAGTTGATCCAGAGCCCCCTGTACCCGCCGGATCCCCACGTGATCGATCCCGGGCGATTCGGTTCTACTCAGAAAGAATCTGGATAATCGGAGGGATCACCATCGTGGCGATGTCTGTACGCGAACCGCCGCCCAGGACCACCTCGAGACGGTCGTCGGTCACCTCGTGGGCGATCCCTTTCATGAACCGGGCAATCTCGAGATAGCAGCGTTTGCTGAGACCGAGGCTGCCGTAGTCCCCCTGGTGAGTATCGAACCCAAAGTACCAGAAGATCAACTCCGGTTTGAACGCTCGCACTCGTGGCTCGAACGCCGCTACCACCTTCTCGGCGTACAGGGTGTCGGGATCAACTCGTCCCTCGCTCCCAACCCTCCATCCCCACAAGCCGCCCGGTGCTGCCACGTCAACCTTCGTACCGTCCGCCGAAACACGATCGGTGGTGCAGACGCAGACATGGAGCACATCCGGGTCGTTCCACACCAGTGCCCGCGTACCGTCGCCGTGATGGGCATCAGTGTCAAGAATCGCGAACCGTTTGACCCCATGAACCACTCGGAGGTAGGTAATGGCGATGACCACGTCGTTGAAGCAACAGAACCCCCCGAAGAAATCCCGGCCTGAGTGATGGCCGCCTGCTCCGATGAGGGCGAAGGCGTTGGTGATCTCCCCGGTGCAGATCTTTTCTCCGGCAAGGACGACACCACCGACGGAGTGTCTCGCGGTGGAGCAAAGGGGATCGGCATCCACGCCCTGAATCAGCTCAGGCGTGTGCACCTTGAGGATCCACTGCTCCGCTATGGCAGGGGATTCATAGAGGACTACGTTTCCCCGCACCAGCAGAGGCTCGAGGACCTGGGGGAAATCTTCAAGTCTTGCACCCCTGGTAAGATAACTTCGCCGGCTGAAGCTGGGATGGTAGAAGATGCCGGTCATCTTCACGAAGTCGCCCCCTCTGGCGAAAACAGTGACGTTTTCCGCGTCCTTCGCTGCCGATGCTGCCGTGATGGGTGCCGCCAGTCTTCCAGGGCTTTCCAGGCCTCATTCGTGGTTCGACAGTAGACCTCCAGAAATTTCAGGGCGTCCTGAAATACCGGGCTGTTTCTAAGACTCCTTTTTCGCCGCCGCCGCCCCGCCGCAAGCATATGACGGAGGGCGAGATGGAGGAGAGTGGTATCACTGCGGACCATACGGGGCACGGCAAGGGGCTTGAAGATCTCCTCAAGGAAGCCGTGGATGGCTCGCCCCACCTCGTCACCAGGGGAGGCGGACTCGAGAAACATGGCGACCGGCGCAGCCGTAAGCGTGGCGAGGAGCACAGAGTCAGAGAAGCTTCCCTTGCTGATTCGCAGGTCATCAAGGGTCTCGAGGTATCTCCAGAGGGGTTCGGGCTCTTCCTGAAAGCATTTGAGAAACTCATGAAGGCGAGGCAGGAGAATCTCGAGAATACCGGCCTGCACGAGCATGCCGAACGCCCGCCGCGTGTTGCCCCGCTGGAGCATCTTCATAATCTCCTCACGGGATCTCGAAACAGCGCATTCCAGCAGGTGCTCACGCTGCCGGATCATCGCCTGCCAAGTGTTCTCCTCCATTCGGAAATCAAGGCACGCTGCCAGACGGATCCCCCGAAGAATGCGAATGGGATCCTCCTGAAATCGAACATCCGGATCACCGATGCTGCGGACCAGGCGTGCCTCCAGATCTGCCCGCCCGCCCACGTAGTCGATCACGGTGTAGTCGGCAATGTTGTAGTATAGAGCATTAATGGTGAAGTCTCGACGGAAGGCATCTTCTGCCGGAGTCCCGAAGGTGTTGTCCCGCTTGATCAGGAGACTTTCCCTCCCTTCCCCCCCATCCTCCTCCTGTTCTGACCTTTTCCGGAAGGTTGAAACTTCGATGATCTTCCCGCCCTTGAAGAGGATGTGGGCGATCTGAAATCTCCTGCCTACGAGGCGACAGTTGGCAAAGACCTGCTTCAGTCGCCTCGGCTCGGCGTCCGTGGCGACATCGAAATCCCCGGCGCTCCTTAACAGAAAGAGATCCCGGACTCCGCCGCCGCACAGATACGCGGTATGGCCGCCTCGGTGCAGGCGATAGAGGACCTTCAGCACCTCCTGGGGCATGAGCTTCCGAGAGATAGGGTGCTGATCGCGCCGGATGATAGTCGGTTCCATCGAGTATCCACGAATCTGGATGGGTTGCCGTTCCTTATAATTGGTTTCCCCCGAGGAATCAAGGGAATACCAGTGGCGGGAGCGATTCCATTACTCGTGGCGGGGCGACCTTCCCGTCATGGCTGACGGGACGTTGTCACCAGAGAGGAAGTGGCCCATAAAACACAAAAGGCCGGTCGCGGAGGCCGGCCTCAGAAAACTCATGGCGGGAGCGACGAGACTCGAACTCGCGACCTCCGGCGTGACAGGCCGGCGTTCTAACCAACTGAACTACGCCCCCGACGAGGATAGCTACGTCCAATTCATAGCCTGCTATTTGTAGCTTGCATCTTCTCTCGTGTCAAGCGGTTTGGTGACGACGGGGAGCCTCACGCCTCGCCGCTTCTCTCGCCACGTTGGGACCCTCAGATTCCGCAGCCGAGCCCGCGCCTTCGTGCGCTGCAGGGATTCCCATTCGTCCGCCTCTAGCTCTGCATGAACTCAGCCGCCTTTTTCTCCTGCTTCGCGAGATTCTCAACGCACTCCCTAAAGAGCTGTTCGGCCTCCTCCAAGCGTTGCTCCCTCGGCTGAAAACCACCGGTTGCCTGATCTCGGCAGGATCTCGCGACCTGTTCAAGAAGACAGAGGGCAAACACTCGATGGTGCTCCTCATAGAAGGAGGTGTTACTGTTCTTGGCAAGGAATGCCTGATAGTACTTCTTCCCGTCCGCTCGTCTTGAATGGAGGAGACTCCAGACGAGATAGGTATACACCATATAGAACCGCGGACGCGGCTCGATGTGCCAGCCGAGAACCCCCATCTGACCGCCCGGGCACAAGAGGAGATGTTCAGGTTGGATCGCGTTGTGGCACAGGTTGCTGCCCACCACCGGCACATGCATGGAGAAGTTCTTCTGAATCTGCTCCCGGTACGCGGCAAGAGGCGCCTGCGTCCATACCCCCCGGGACTGGACTGCGCTACACCACTCCTGCAGCCGCGCTTCCGTCCACTGGAGGGATTCGGCTATCTCCCGGTGTCGTCCTCGTTTCTGCTGGTCATTCATGGCCTGGAGCCAGCCGAGACTGAATCGGCTCTCCGTCAGGCCTTCTTGCCCCGGCTCTCGTGATCGCAAGGTTTGCTGGTAATGGGGCGCAAGGTTCAGCGAGCGCATGAGCGCTTGCACTCTGCCGATTATCTCCACCACCTGATCGATGATCTCCCCTTCCTCGAAGGGTCCGTCCGCCAGTACCGTTCCCTCGATATACGGGTACAAGAGATAAGGGTCATAGGGTTGAGAGGCAGGCTGCGGGTAGAGAAACGGCGGGTAGAGAACGGCGAAGTTCTTGAGCCGCTCCGGGGTCGTCTCCTCAGGCTCTTTGGCCTTCGCCACCCAACGCTTCCCGGCGGTATCTGTGACCAGCCAGCTCCTAGAGGAATGAGGAAGTAACCGCGGTTCCTCCCCGATCTCGACCCGGTATCGTTTGCAAAAATCCGTCAGACTTTCTCCCATTCCGGGCACCTCCCGCCTCATGACTCGCTCGGTCCGCCGTCGAACTCCCTGTTCCCACAGGCGCACTCCCTGGGCGCCCTTCCCGAGAGATAGCAGGCGTTGCACTGCAGGCAATACCAGGCCTGCATGTACCCCCGCTTCACCATGTCCAGCAAGAAGCCCTTATCCAACCGCACCTGCTTCTGTGGAGATTCTGCCATCGCGATCCCCCCATGCACGGTCCGCGT
>JAGFXI010000023.1 GCA_017861095.1 Deltaproteobacteria bacterium
GCTCGAGACCCTGAGCTGCGCCGAAGGGCAGCCGCGATAAGTCAGCGGCCATATCCGCGGTCGCGCCAGGTGTTTCGTGCATAAGGCAGGCTAGCCGTTGGGCTCTCGCCGAACCGGGGATCTTCGGCACACGGTGCCCGCACTCCCGGTCCCATTGGCAGGTTGACGGTACCCGTCACCAGGCTATAATGGCCTTGGGTGAATCCATGATAACGTTCTGGCGAGGTTTTTTTCGGGTAGCTCATGGCCGGACTGATACGAAAAGCAAGAATCGCGGATGTGCGCGAGATTCAGAAGATGCTGGCGAGCCATGCCCAGCGAGGAGAGCTCCTTCCCCGCTCTCTCAGCGAACTTTTCGATAATCTCCGGGACATCTTCGTGTATGGAGAAGACTCCGAGCCCCAGATCATGGGCACGTGCAGCATGCACATTTGCTGGGAGGATCTCGCCGAGATCCGCTCCCTGGTCGTTCGGGAACCCTTCCGCCACCAGGGAATCGGGACAAGGCTGGTCGAGGCTTGCGTCTCTGAAGCTGTCACCCTCGGCCTCTATCGCATCTTCGTACTCACCTACCAGGGGCGCTTCTTCGAGAAGTTGGGATTCCATCAGGTGGACAAGGCTACCCTGCCCCACAAGATCTGGGCCGACTGTATCAAGTGCGTGAAATTCCCCGAGTGCGACGAGACCGCCCTGGTCCTGGAATTGTGAAGACGCCCGGGGCTTCATCGCGGAGTGAAACGAAGAGATGTTCTTTCTGACGAGCCCGCTCAAGAAAATATTCGGGACCAAGAATGATCGCGAACTGAGGCGGATGGCGCCTCTCGTGGACGAGGTGAACGCTCTGGAGCCGAAGATGCGCGCCCTGAGCGACGCCGCGCTCGCGAGTTCCACCCCTCGTCTTCGCGAGCAGCTCGAACGCGGCGCTACCCTGGAGGAGATCCTCCCGGAGGCCTTCGCCGTGGTCAGGGAGGCCTCTGTTCGCACTCTGGGGATGAGACCTTTCGACGTCCAGATCATCGGCGGCATCGTGCTTCACGAGGGCACGATTGCCGAGATGAAAACGGGCGAAGGCAAGACCCTCGCCGCCACGATGCCGGTTTACCTGAACGCCCTCCTCGGTCGCGGAGTCCACGTGGTCACGGTGAACGACTACCTCGCTCGTCGCGATGCCGAGTGGATGGGCGCCATCTACAAGTTCCTGGGCCTCTCCGTCGGGGTGATTCTCCACCACCTCAACGATCGGGAGCGGCAGCTCGCTTACGGGGCCGATGTCACCTACGGGACCAATAATGAGTTCGGTTTCGACTACCTCCGGGACAACATGAAGTTCCGCCGCGAGGACTGCGTCCAGCGGGCACTCTACTACGCCATCGTAGACGAGGTGGACAGCATCCTCATTGACGAGGCCCGCACCCCCCTCATCATCTCCGGTCCGGTGGAGTACTCCATCAGGGACTATGAGAAGCTCCGCGCTCCGGTTGCCAGCCTCTTCCAGCGCCAACAGAAGCAGGCCGGCCAGTTTATCCATCAGGCCAAGAACCTATTCGCTGCAGGGAAGGAGTACGAGGCCGGCGAGATGCTCCTCAGAGCCCACCGGTCTGCGCCGAAGCATCCCGAGGTTCTGGAGATGCTGGAAGACGGCAGGATGCGGAAACTCCTCAAAGAAGTCGAGCAGGAGTACTCCCTCGCCAAGCGTATGCCCGAGGTGGACGAATCCCTGTGCTACGTGGTGGAAGAAAAGGAGCGAAATGTCTATCCCACCGAACGGGGCAAGGACATCATCGCTCGAAACGACCACGGGTTCTTTGTCCTACCGGAGCTCGAAGTGGAGTTGGAGCGAATCAGCCAGGATTTCTCTCTGGACCCTGAGGAGAAGGCAAGAAAGAAGCAACATTTCCGCGCTGAATACGAGATGAAGCTCACCCGGAACCACGTGATCAATCAGCTCCTAAAGGCCTTTGCCCTGTTCAGTAAGGACGTGGATTATGTGGTCAAGGACGGACAGATCCTCATCGTTGACGAATTCACCGGCCGGCTCCTCCCGGGTCGTCGTTACAGCGACGGTCTCCACCAGGCTCTGGAGGCCAAGGAGGGAGTCAAGGTGGCCCAGGAGAACCAGACCCTGGCCACCGTGACCTTCCAGAATTACTTCCGGATGTACGACAAGCTCGCCGGAATGACTGGTACTGCAGATACCGAGGCTCCCGAGTTCGCCAAGATCTATAAGCTCGACGTCGCCGTCATCCCCACCAATAAGAAGATGATCAGAAAGGACTACGCGGACGTCATCTACAAGACGGAACGGGAGAAGTTCAAGGCAGTGGTAGAGGAGATCAAGGAACTCGAGCACATGGGGAGGCCGGTTCTCGTCGGCACCGTCTCCATCGAGAAGTCCGAGCGCCTCAGCAAGATGCTCATCAAGGAGGGGATAAGACATTCGGTTCTCAACGCCAAGAACCACGAGAAAGAGGCGGAGATTGTGGCTCGAGCTGGGCAGAGGGGGTCGGTCACCATTTCGACCAACATGGCAGGTCGCGGTACCGATATCGTTCTCGGACCTGGTGTCGTCGAGATGAGCGGACTTCACATCATCGGCACGGAACGGCACGAGGCTCGCCGGATCGACAACCAG
This sequence comes from Deltaproteobacteria bacterium, assembly GCA_017861095.1. Classification (GTDB taxonomy): domain Bacteria; phylum Desulfobacterota; class Syntrophobacteria; order BM002; family BM002; genus JAGFXI01. Next base: position 2,633 of record JAGFXI010000023.1, read on the forward strand.
CTCCGTGGTCGATCAGGCCGCCAGGGCGATCCGGGCTCTTCCCGCTTTTACCTCTCCCTGGAAGACGACCTCATGAGGATTTTCGCCGCGGACCGGATTGCCAGCCTCATGGACCGGGTGGGAATGGAAGAGGACGAGCCTATCGAGCACCCCCTCATTACCCGGGCCATCGAAAATGCCCAGAAGCGGGTGGAGGCGCAGAACTTCAATATCCGCAAGCAATTGCTCGAATATGACGATGTGATGAACCAGCAGCGGGAGATCATCTACGAGCAACGGCGCCAGGCCTTGGAAGGGGATCTCCAGCCGGTGATCCTCGACATGATCGAGGATATCGTGGACGAGCTCGTGGACACCCATGCCGACGAGGAGACGCCGCCCGAGGATTGGAACCTCCAGGCCCTGGAGGACTCCTTCTTCAACCAGTTCTCTCTTATCCTCTCGCTGAGAGGTGCTGGCGACGACGGGTTCACCCGAGACGGGCTCCGTGAGTTTCTCCTGGACAAGGCCAATCGGGCCTATGCCGACAAGGAGAAAGAGTGGGGCACCGAGATCATTCGCGACATTGAGCGCATGGTAACCCTCCAGACGGTGGATCACTTCTGGCGTGACCATCTCCTCGCCATGGATCAGATGAAGGAGGGAATCGGCCTCAGGGGCTATGCCCAGGTGAATCCCCTCATCGAGTACAAGCGGGAGGGCCTTGCCATCTTTCAGGAGATGATCGAGCGCATCAAGCGGGACACCGTTCGCATGCTCTTCAGAATCCAAGTGGCTCGTAAAGAGGCGGAGGAGCTGGAGGCGGTCCAACAGCAGCAACCCGTATTCCTGAGCCATGGCGACGGGGGCGGTGGGGCCAAGGCGCAGCCCACCAAGCGGGCGAGCAAGGTCGGGCGCAACGAACCATGCCCCTGCGGGAGCGGCAGGAAATACAAGAAGTGCTGCGGGAGATGACCCGATTTGCTCTCGCAGGTTGCTGAAAAACTCCTCGACCGAGGCTCACCATGTACAGGTATGCACGGGAGCCCTGAGCCGTGCTGGTCGGTTCCGCAAGGCTGCATAGTCGCACCCTGATTAAGATTGTGGTGGTCCGGCCAGCTTGCAGAGCCGTGGTGCAAGATTCGGGAGGCCTTCCGACAGGCCAAAGAGACAAGAGGAGGCTCCGGATGCAGCTTGCTTCACCGACCAGCACGGCTCAAGCGGCAGTCCTTGCCGACATCATGGGAAGGAGTTTTTCAGCAACCCCCAGCCCTGGAAAGTGACACTATGTCCGACGTGACCATCCCACCCGATCTCGTCGTTCCCGGGTTCCTTGCCGGCGCCGTCGCTGCCGGCATCCGCTACCAGGGCCGCCCTGATCTCGCCTTGATCATGAGCGAGGTGCCGGCGACTGCCGCCGGGGTCTTCACCACCAATAAGGTTCAAGCCGCCCCTGTCCTCCTCAGCCGGGCCCACCTGAGCCGCGGCGCCGCTCGCGCCATTGTGGTGAACAGCGGCATCGCCAACGCCTGTACCGGGAATGCAGGGTTGGAGCAGGCGCAGGCCATTGCCCGACGGACGGCAGAGCTCGTGAACTGTGATCCGGAAGAGGTCCTGGTGGCCTCCACCGGTGTGATCGGGAGGCTACTGCCCCTGGAGGTGGTAACGGCCCATCTTCCCGAGCTCACCGCCGGCGTCAGCCCTGGAGGCTGGCCTGACGCGGCCCGGGCGATCATGACCACGGACACGGTGCCGAAAGTCCATGTGGTCAAGGGTCGACTTGAGGATCTCCCCTTCACCCTCCTCGGCATCGCCAAAGGCGCAGGGATGATCTGTCCGGACATGGCGACTCTCCTCGCCTTCGTAGCGACCGATGTGGCCATCACGCCGACGGCCCTCCAGACCCTGGTCCGGGAGGAGACCGAGCGCTCCTTCAATCGCATCACCGTGGACGGCGACATGAGCACCAACGACACCCTCTTGGTCCTCGCCAACGGCTGCGCCGGGAACCAGGCCATTGACAGTTCCGATGCGCCGGCGGCTGTCGAGGTTCGTCGGGCTCTCGGCGAGGTCCTTGTCACCCTCGCCAGGAAGATCGTCGCCGACGGCGAGGGCGCCACCAAGTTCGTAGAGATCCGAGTGGTAGGTGCCGGCTCCCGCGGTGATGCCCTTCAAGGAGCCCGGGTGGTCGCCAACTCCCCGCTGGTTAAGACCGCCCTTTTCGGGGAAGATGCGAACTGGGGTCGGATCATTGCCGCCCTTGGCCGGGCGGAGATCGACTTCGACCCGAATCGGGTGACCATGCTCTTTGACGAGGTGAAGATCGTCGAGAGGGGGGTATCCCTCGGGGAACAGGCGGAAAGCCTGGCGCGGGAAGTTCTGAGAAAGAAGACTCTCACCGTCCTCATCGATCTCCACCGTGGACGGGGGGAGGAAAGCGTCTTTACGTGCGACTTCAGTCTCGACTACGTGAAGATCAACGCCCACTACACCACCTAGTGTTGTGTCCCTGAAATGCCTTCCATCCTGAACGAGAATAGGCTACCTGAAGCGATAGATAGGTCGGGATACTAGCAAGACCCACCATGATCCTCGCCTGCCATCAGCCCAACTTCATGCCCTGGAGCGGCCTGTTCTTCAAGGCTCTCGTCGCAGACCAGTTTGTGCTCCTCGACGATGTGCAGTTTCCCCTGGGGGGAAGCTGGGTGAACCGGAACCGTCTCAAGAACGACCGGGGGGAACTCTGGCTCACCGTGCCCGTCTGGAAGCGGGGCCGGAGCCTGCAACGGATCGATGCCGTAGAGATCTGCCACGACGAGGGCTGGCAGAAGAAACACCTCCTCAGCCTGGAGCACGCTTACAAGCATGCTCCGTACTGGGAGGAGCACGGGGAATTCTTTCGGGAGATCTACAGCGAGAAGTGGCGAAGGCTCCTGGAGCTGAACCTCGCGGTCCTTGATTATCTCCGCCTCCACATGGGAATCGGCCGACCCTTCCTCCTCAGTTCGGCCTTCGCGGTCACCAGCATGGGCTCAGAGCGCCTGGCGGACCTCTGTCGGACCGTCGGGGCGACGGCCTATCTCACAGTTGTTTCCTCGAAGAAGTATTTGCATGAAGAAGTCTTTCACCGCTCCGGCATCCAGCTCCTCTATTACACCTTCGAGGCGCCCGTCTACCCCCAGCTGTGGGGCGAGTTCCGCGCCAACCTCTCCGTCGTCGACCTGCTCCTCACCTGCGGGCCCAAGAGTGCACACCTCATTCGACCTGCAGGACGCCTCCTCCCGCCCTGAAACCCATGTTTTTGTCCTTGAAATAGACAACCCGGTGTGATAAACAAAATAGCTTTATGTGAAGGTTTTTTCTGTAGTCATGAGACCGCACACCCCCTGCGCCTTTGGTGTCCCGAAGTCGTCGGGATCGCCGGGCAGCGGGTCCGGCGGGAGGGGTGGAGGCACAAACCAGAGGGAGGAGAGCATGACACCCATCAGCATGAAGCAGCTTCTCGAGTCCGGTGTCCACTTCGGGCACCAAACCCGGCGTTGGAACCCCAAGATGAAACCATACATCTTCGGGGCCCGCAACGGCATCTACATCATCGATCTCCAGCAAACGGTGCGCCTGTTCAAGGTGGCCTATCAGTTCATCGTCGACACCGTCGCCGCCGGCGACTCGGTGCTCTTCGTGGGCACCAAGAAACAGGCCGTTGACGGCATCACCGAGGAATCCCAGCGCTGCGGCATGTTCCGCATCACCCACCGCTGGCTCGGCGGCATGCTCACCAACTTCCAGACCATCAAGAAAAGCATTGATCGGCTCAAGGAACTCAAGGCCATGAAGGAGGACGGAAGCATCAACCGCTTCCCGAAGAAAGAAGTGCTCCGCATGGAGCGGGAACTCGTGAAGCTGGAGCGGAACCTGGGAGGCATCGCTGACCTCCAGCGCTTGCCCGGCGCCCTCTTCGTGGTGGACCCGCGCCGTGAGAATATCGCCGTCGCAGAGGCCAACAAGCTCAGGATTCCCATCGTCGCCATCGTGGATACCAACTGCGACCCAGATCCCATCGACTACGTCATTCCGGGTAATGACGACGCCATTCGCTCAATCCGCCTCTTCACCTCCAAGATCGCCGACGCCTGTGTGGAGGGCAAGCAGAGGGCGGAGGAACGGTTGCAGGCGCAGGTGGACAAGTCGGCACCGGCTGCCGATCTTGAGACTGCCATGACGGCAGCCGGTGCCGAGCGCAGCGGACCCGAGGTAGAGATCGTCAACCCCGTCGAGAGCTGAAAGTAAAGAGAAGGAGGTCCACCTTGCAGATCACCCCTGATATGGTAAAGCAACTCCGTGAGAAGACCAACGCAGGGATCATGGATTGCAAAGCAGCGCTCCAGGAATCCAAGGGCGACATGCAGAAGGCCGTCGACCACCTGCGCCAGAAGGGTCTGGTGGTAGCCCAGAAACGGGCAGGCCGGACCATCGCCGAAGGGCAGATCCAGTCCTACATTCACGCCGGCGGCAAGATCGGCGTCCTGGTCGAAGTCAACTGCGAAACCGACTTCAGTGCCAAGAGCGCGCCCTTCGGCGAGTTCGTCAAGAACCTTGCCATGCATATCGCCGCTTCAAGCCCCCTCGCCATTCGCCGAGAGGATCTCAAGCCGGAGGCAGTCGAGCGGGAGCGCCAGATCTACCGCGCTCAGGCCCTCGACTCCGGGAAGCCCGAGAAGATCGTCGAGAAGATCATTGAAGGCAAACTCAACAAGTTCTATGCGGAGGTGTGCCTCCTCGAGCAGGCCTACGTCCGTGACACCGACATAACCATCGAGGACCTCCTCAACCAGCTCCGGATGCAGACCGGCGAGAACGTTCAGATCCGCCGTTTTGTCCGGTTCCAGCTCGGGGAAGAACTGGAAGGGTGAGTCAAGCACGGTGAGCCGCAGGCCATGACCCAACCCAAGTATAAGCGCATCCTCCTCAAGCTGAGCGGTGAGGCCCTCATGGGCGATGCGGCCTATGGGATCAGTCCCCAGGTAACGGCCAGAATCGCCGAAGAGATCCGGGAGTTGGATCTCCTCGGCGTCCAGGTTGCCGTGGTCATCGGCGGCGGCAACATCTTCCGGGGAGTGGCCGCCACCGCTCACGGCATGGAGCGCAGCTCGGCAGACAACATGGGCATGCTGGCCACGGTCATCAATGCCATTGCACTTCAGGATGCCCTCGAGCGCACGGGAGGGCAGACCCGGCTCCAGTCGGCCATTACCATGCGCCAGGTGGCGGAACCATTCATTCGCCGCCGGGCCATTCGCCATTTAGAGAAGGGGCGGGTCGTCATCTTCGCCGCGGGGACGGGCAATCCCTACTTCACCACCGACACCGCCGCCGCCCTTCGAGCCATGGAGATCCATGCCGACGTGCTGCTAAAGGCGACCAAGGTGGACGGCGTCTACCCTGCCGATCCGATGACTCATCCGGGCATCAAGAAGTTCGACCGCCTCACCTACCTGGAGGTTCTCCAGAAACAGCTCAAGGTGATGGACGCGACCGCCATTTCGCTCGCCATGGACAACAACATGCCCATCATCATCTTCAACCTCATGGGGCAGGGCAACATCAAGCGGGCCGTCATGGGTGAACCCGTGGGTACCCTTGTAGAAGGAGAGGCTCATGAGTGAGATGGTCGAGGAAACCTTCGCAGAGATGAAGGAGCGGATGACCAAAGCCATCGAAGCCGTGAAACGGGACTACAATCGGCTGCGTACCGGGAGGGCGTCGCCATCACTGCTCGACGGGATTAGGGTCACGTACTACGGCACACCGACTCCCCTGAATCAGATGGCCTCCCTAGCGGTACCCGAACCTCGCCTAATCGTGGTCCAGCCGTGGGACAAGACTGCGCTGGGCGACATCGAAAAGGCGATCCTGAAATCCGATCTCGGGCTTACCCCGATGAACGACGGCAAGGTTATCCGGATCGCCATCCCCGCCCTCACCGAGGAACGGCGACGGGATCTTGTGAAGGTGGCCCGGAAGATGGCAGAGGAGGCCAAGGTGGCTATCCGCAACATCCGGCGGGACGCCAATGAGATGCTGAAGGATCTCAAGCAAGAGAAGGAGATCACCGAGGACGAGCTCTTCCGAGCCCAGGAGGAGGTTCAAGAGCGAACCGATAGGTTCATCTCCCAGGTGGACGACCTCTGCGCCGCCAAGGAAAAGGAGATCCTCGAGATCTGACGTTTCCAACACGGTGGTAATCTCTGCGCCCATGGCCACGCCCACCCTGACAAAGCTTCCCCGGCACCTCGCCATCATCATGGACGGCAATGGTCGCTGGGCTCAAGAGCGCAACCTCAGCCGCATCGAAGGGCACCGAGCCGGGGCCGAATCGGTGCGCACTATCGTTCGCTGCTGCCGGCGAATCGGCATCCCCATCCTTACGCTCTATGCCTTCTCCAAGGAGAACTGGCAGCGTCCCAAGCGCGAGGTGAATGCCCTCTGGCGCCTCCTCGCCAGATATCTCCAGTCCGAGCTCAACGAAATGCTCGGGAACGGCATCCGCCTCAACACCCTGGGAGACATCAACGAACTGCCCTCAAGTGTGGGCGATCTCCTCTACAAGACCATGGCGAAGACCTCCGGCAACCGGGAAATGATCCTCAACCTGGCCCTGAACTATAGCGGACGGAGCGAGATCGTCCGAGCCGCCCGGCATCTCGCCGAGGCCTGCGTTGCCGGCGCGATGAGACCCGAGGACGTGGACGAAGCCGCCTTCGCTCGGCACCTCTTTACCGCGGGCATGGCCGATCCGGATCTCCTGATCCGTACCAGTGGTGAGGAACGAATCAGCAACTTCCTTCTCTGGCAGATCGCCTACACCGAGCTCTATCTCAGCCCGGTGTACTGGCCGGACTTCCGAGAGCCGCAACTCATGGAGGCGCTCGCCGACTATCAGCGGCGAGAGCGCCGCTTCGGTAAGATCAGTGAGCAACTGGTAAAGGAGGCATAGATGAAGCGCATTGTGGCAGCGGGGCTGACCATCTGCTGTCTGGTCCTCTGGCTCCAGACCGGCGAGGCAGCCACCCGGACGTTGAAGCTCGCCCATGCGGTGAGCGTAACCGCGCCGTACCATATCGGCGCTGAAAAGTTCGCCCAGCTTCTTACCCAGTACACGGGGAACCGCTTCGAGGTTCGCATCTTCCCCAACCAACAGCTCGGCAGTGAACGTTCCCTGGTGGAGCAACTCCAGATCGGCAGCATCGACCTCGTGGTGACCTCGACCGGTCCACTCGGAGGCTTTGTTCCCAAGATGCTGGTGGTCGACCTCCCCTTCCTCTTCCGTGACACCAAACACGTGGACCAGGTCTTCGAGGGCCCCATCGGCCAAGGCCTTCTTGTTGAGCTCGAGCCCGCGGGGATCAAGGGTCTCGCCTTCTGGGAGAACGGCTTCCGCAACCTCACCAACAACCGCCGCCCGGTGGACAAGCCGGAGGATTGCCGCGGCCTCATCATCCGCACTATGGAGAATGAGGTCCACCTCGAATCATTCAGGCTCCTCGGCGCCAATCCCACGCCCATGGCTTGGGGTGAGGCTCTGACCGCCCTCAAGCAGGGAACCATCGACGGCCAGGAAAACCCCATCAATATCATCTACAGCCACGGCCTCTATGACTTCCAGAAGTATCTGGCTCTTACGGCTCACTTCTACTCGCCCGCCCTCCTCCTCGTGAATCTCAAGACCTTCGAGAGCCTGCCGCCGGCAGACAAGCAGGCCTTCTTGAAGGCCGCCCAGGAGGCCGGGCGGTTCGAGAAGGAGTACATCCGGAAGAACGAGGCCGAGACCCTGCAGAAACTTGAGGCCCAGGGCATGCAGGTGACTCGACCGGATCGCGCCCTTTTCCGGAAGGCCATGGCGCCCGTCTATGAGAAGTACCAACCCCGATTCAGCCAGACCCTGATTCAGGGAATCCTGGACACCAATTGAGGCAATGAGCATAGTGCTATGACCTTGCTCCTCCCGCGAGATGAGAGGCGCAAGCTCTTTGTCGGGCCTCGTTGCGGGGCGAGGGGGGAAATCTACCCGTGCTCACTCGACTGGGTAACTTGATGAACCGCACCGCTGAGGTGGTTTGCTCCGGCATGGTCCTCACCATGACGCTGGTCGTGGCCACCCAGGTGATCTGCCGCTACCTCCTCGGGGCCTCGCTTACCTGGTCGGAAGAGGCCTCGCGGTATCTCATGATCTGGATCACCTTTCTCGGTGGCAGCACGGCCTTCAAGCGCGGCATGCACACCGGATTCGACGCCGTGGTAAGGGCGCTCTCCCCGGAGGCGAGGTGGGCGGCACGGCTGGTAACACTCCTCGCCATCGTCACCTTCCTGGTCATTGTGGGCCTCAAGGGCATGGAGCTTGCCCTCTTCAACATGGCCCAGCGGTCGCCGGCCATGAGGCTCCCCATGGGTACCGTGTACCTGGCGATCCCCACCGGGTGCCTTCTCATGCTGGTGTACGCCGCCGACCAGCTCGTCCACCTCGTGAGGAAACCCTCCGACGGGAGGGGCCCGTGATTACCATCGGCCTCACCTTCGTCGCTCTCCTCGTCCTCGGCGCCCCGGTCGCCTTCTGCATCGGGATCAGCGCCCTGGCCGGCCTCCTCGACCAGGGCGGCACGCCGCTTCTTCTCATCCCCCACATGATGTTCCAGGGGACCGACTCCTTCCCCCTCCTCGCCGTGCCCTTCTTCATCCTGGCCGGCGCCCTCATGAATGCGGGCGGCATCACCCGGCGCCTCGTGGAGTTCGTTAACCTCCTCGTGGGTCATATCCGGGGCGGCCTCGCGCTCGTGACTGTCGTGGCGAGCATGATCTTCGCCGGAATCACCGGGGCCGCCGTGGCAGAGGCCTCGGCCATCGGCTCCGTGCTCATCCCGGCCATGCGCGAAGAGGGTTACGAGATCGAATTCACCGCCGCCGTTGTCGCCGCCTCCTCCACCCTGGGGCCCATCATTCCGCCAAGCATCCCCATGATCATTTATGGGGTCGCCGCCGAGCAGTCCATCGCCGCCCTCTTTCTCGCGGGGGTGATCCCGGGCCTCCTCATCGGCCTCGGCTTCATGGGGGTGGTTTTGCGGAAGAGCGGCAGACCGGGGGTCTCGTTTCCGAGGCCCTCCCCCTGGCAGGGCTGGCGCCGGCTCGCCCGGGGACTCAAGGACGCGATCCTTGCCCTTCTCATGCCCGGTATCATTCTCGGCGGGATCTTCACCGGGATCTGCACTGCCACCGAGGCGGCGGCCTTGGCGGTCCTCTATGCCGTCGTGGTCGGCCGCTTCGTGTACGGCGAACTCCGCTGGGGCCATCTCCCGCGGCTCCTCGCCGAAAGCGCCGTCATCACCGCCATCATCATGTTCATCATCGCCAACGCCGCCGTTTTCGGCTGGCTCATGGCGGCGCTCCAGATGCCCCAGAAGGTGACGGCCTTCTTCACCGCCATCACGAGCGAGCCCTGGCTCATCCTCCTCATGATAAATCTCTTCCTGCTCTTCCTCGGCACCTTCATGGAGACCACCGCCATCCTTATCATCCTGACCCCGGTTCTCCTTCCCCTCGTCAAGCAGCTCGGCGTGGATCCCGTCCACTTCGGCGCCATCATGGTCCTGAACGTCGTCCTCGGCCTCACCACGCCGCCGCTCGGCGTCAGCCTCTTCATCTGCTGCGGCATAGCCGGTATCTCCCTCGACCGGATCAGCCGGGCCATGGTGCCCTTCTGGGTGGCCGCCATCCTCGTCCTCCTCCTCGTTACATACCTCCCGCCCATCTCCCTCTGGATCCCCCATTTCTTCCTGAGACGCTGAGGAGGGTACCGAGGATTGATCCAGGGCTTGGTGCGACCACACAAGACACTTGATGCCGGTGAGATTTCATACTATGGTGAGAGCCTTGCGCCGAATCAAGCCACCCCGAGAGAGAGGAATGGCAAACACCTCCCAGGATCGCCCCCACCTCCAGCGCTGGGTCACTGCAGCGGTGGCTCTGCCGCTCCTCGTGGCCCTCGTCGCCGTCGGACCGGACTGGCTCGTCACCATTCTGGTCGTGGTCGTTACGACCCTTGGGCTCCTGGAGCTCGCCCGGCTGCTCCTTCCTGAAGCCCCCGTCGGGGTCCGGCTCCTTCTCGCCAGCGGCGGTATTCTGCTCCCTCTTGCCACCTACTGGCTCGGCCCGACCGGCTTGACCGGAGCAGCCGTTGCCTTCCTCTTCCTTAGCATTCTCCCCTTTCTCTTCCACGCCTCCATGGATCGGGAGATCCTGAGATCCCTGGGTGCCATGGCCTTCGCCCAGCTCTACGTCCCGTTCGCATTTTCTCATCTTCTCCTCATCCTCCGGCTTCCCAGCGGACGCCGCTGGATTTTCCTGGTCCTCGCCGTCATCTTCGCCGGCGACACCGGTGCCTTTTACAGCGGGCGCCGTTGGGGGCGCCACCGCCTCGCTCCGGTCCTCAGCCCCAAGAAGACCGTCGAGGGCGCCGTCGGCGGCCTTATGGCCTCGCTGGCCATGACGGTTCTCGCCGGCAAGCTCCTCAACCCGGCTCCCCTCAAGGTGGTCGCTCTCCTCTTCCTCGGCCTGGGTCTCGCCCTGGTCGGTCAGCTCGGTGACCTCATGGAGTCCATGATCAAGCGGGCGAGTCGAGTGAAGGATGCCGGGGCTCTGCTGCCCGGGCACGGCGGGATGCTTGATCGACTGGACAGCCTCCTCTTCGCCTTTCCCCTTACCTATTACGTCGCCTTTTT
>JAGFXI010000157.1 GCA_017861095.1 Deltaproteobacteria bacterium
GGGGGTAATCGATCCGACGAAGGTGGTGCGGTTTGCGCTGCAGAATGCGGCCAGCGTTGCATCTCTGCTCCTCACCACCGAGGCCATGGTCGCCGAGAAACCGAAGAAGAAGGAACCGGCTCCGCCCATGCCCGGTGGCGGCGGCATGGATGATATGTACTAAAGGTTGCTCGCGCCAAAGGTCGACTGTCGCAGGAGACGACGGACAGCCCAGGTGTGAGAAGATGGGCTCATGGGAGCGCTTAAGCGCCTGGTGGCTCTCATGGGCCCATTCATTTTGCCCTTGCTCCGCTACGAATTTTTGCTTACGATTACGAACTTCAAGGAGGAATGCCATGGCAAGGGTTACTGTTGAAGATTGCATGAAGAGAGTCAACAACCGGTTCCTGCTGGTACACCTGGCGGCGAAGCGCGTGATCCAGCTGCGCAAGGGAGCAAGACCGCTCGTGGAGGCTCCGAAGAACAAGGAGATCGTCCAGGCCCTGCGAGAAATCGCGGCAGGAGTTGTTACCTTCGAGACGCTGCCCAATCTCGAACCGGATCAACTCCCCGGTGAAGCCGAGCATGCTCCCGTGGGAATGACCGACACGGAGTCGGCCCTCCAGGAGTTGACGGCGCCAGCCGCCCTGGAGGCAGAGATCGAGGCTCTTGCCGATGAGATGTCCACTAAGGGAACGACGGGGCTGAACGAGGACGTCGTCGACTGACGAGAAGAGGTGCGGGCGGGAGTTGTCTAGCCGCGGCTTACCGTTCGGATAAGCCGAGTGAGGAATACTCGGGTGTCGGTAAAGAGATTACTGGGTTGCCTGAAAAAGCGAGATCTCCTGAACAGCGACAGGAGCGACTCGGCGCACTTCGTCCAACTTGGGACCGCCTACCTTGAGGAGGGACGGGTCTCTGATGCCATCGATTTCTTCGAAAAGGCCCGCGACGGGGCGCAACTGGACAGCCTTCTCGAGCGCTGCCTAGAAGACGGTGATGTCTTCCTCTACCGGAAGGTGGCGAGAATCCTCGGTGTTACACCTGGACCGGACCAATGGCTTAAGGTGGGTGACCGCGCTCTATCTCTAGGGAAATTGTACTTTGCCCAATCCGCTTACCGCGAGGCCGGTTCTCCAGAGAAGTTGGCTCAGGTAGAGCGTCTCCTCTCTGGACCGCTTCCCGGCAAGAGTCATCTTCAATGACGGGGGAGTCTCGCTGTGCGGTTTTCCGAAATCATCGGATCACCTTACAGATCCCAACGCAGCACCCCTCAATCATTGACAATAACCGGCCAAATGATTAGCCATTCTTTGGGCGGGAGCGTTTGCCAGGCAATCGCAGCGATCAGCTGACCCACAACACGCCTGAAACACGTTGTCACCCCGTCCATCTGGGGGTAGCTACCATGAGCTGGCTGGGCTGCGGCTCCGGACTAAGGCAAGAGACCGATGGGTAAACGGGACTATTATCAAGTACTCGGTGTCAGTCGAAACGCCAGCGAGGACGAGGTCAAGAAAGCTTATCGCCAACTGGCGCTGAGGCATCACCCCGACAGGAATCCAGGAGAGAAAGAAGCGGAAGAGCGGTTCAAGGAGGCGGCCGAGGCGTACGAAGTGCTTCGCGATCCACAGAAGCGGGGCATCTACGACCAGTTCGGTCATGAGGGCCTCCAGGGTAGCGGTTTTACCGGCTTCGGCGGCTTCGACGATATTTTCTCCGCCTTCGGCGACTTATTTGAAGATTTCTTCGGGTTCGGCGGCCGGAGAACGCGGGGCAGGGACGCGGCGCGACCGGGAGCCGATCTTCTCTACGATATGCGCCTCACCTTTCAAGAGGCGATCTTCGGTACTGAGAAGACCATCGAGGTCCCGACCAGCGTTGCGTGTGAGGCCTGTGGAGGCACGGGCCGGGAAGCGGGGACTCGAGAGGAGGTCTGTCCCACGTGCCAAGGCCGCGGGCAGGTGGTGCAGTCTCAGGGTTTCTTCCGCATCAGCACCACGTGCCCACGCTGCAGGGGCGAGGGAAGGATCATTAAGAATCCCTGCCAGCCCTGCTCCGGAACGGGAATGAATCGGGTCACGAGAACGGTGCTGGTGAAGGTGCCGGCGGGTGTGGATACGGGCACGCGGCTTCGCATCCCGAACCAGGGAGAAATCGGCTACCGAGGGGGTCCACCCGGTGATCTCTACGTTCGCATGCACGTGGAGGCCCACGAGTTCTTCGAAAGGGACGGGGATGACCTCCACTGCCAGATCCCCGTGTCCATGGTTCAAGCGGCTTTGGGTGACACCATCGAACTTCAGACACTGGACGGACCGCGGACCGTATCCATTCGCCCCGGCACCCAGAGCGGTCAGGTGGCCAGGCTAAGAGGAGAGGGGGTGCCTCATCTGAAAGGGTTCGGCCGCGGCGACCTACTTGTTGAACTGGTGGTGAGGATCCCGGAAAACCTCACGAAACGTCAGCAGGAACTCCTGCGGGAATTTGCCGACATCGACAAGTCCAAGAAGCCGAGCCAGAAGATGTTCAAGTTCTGGAGCCGTGGTGACAAGGCCAAGCACACCGAGGCTAATCAGTGAGGCGAGGCTCAACCGCACGAGGCTCTCTTGGACGGGGAGCCCGGTGCCATCCCATGGCGTGGCGAACGAGACGAAATACACGGGACCAGAGACTCCGAGCATGTGAGGAGGGAAGAGGCATGGTCACGGCCATGAGGCCCCCTCAGAAGCCAGGGAAGCAGTTCGATCAACTGAGGGCCACGGCCCTGTTCTGTCCTACCTGCAGGCAGGCTACACCTGTTCGCCAGCGTCTTCTCCTTTTCCTCCCGGATGGTGAACTCCACGAATACCTCTGTCAGTATTGCGGGACCTCGGTGGGTACCCGGAAGGTTCGGGAACAGGCGGATTTTCGACTCTTAGTACACTAGCTCTCGACCGGTGGCTGATAGGGTGGTCTTTGGGCCACCCTTTTTTGCTGGGGCAAGATGGGTGCGATGCGGCGCCCCATGGGCCTCGGAAAGAGAATCGGCAGGAGGGGGTGAGTGAGTTGATCGAAGTGAACCAGCTTACCAAGCTTTATGGCCCCCTTCCAGCCTTGCGTGACGTAAGCTTTCGGGTGGAGCGGGGGGAGATTGTGGGATTCCTGGGACCAAACGGCGCCGGGAAGACCACAACTCTTAGAATTCTTACCTGTTTCATCCCACCGACCTCAGGCTTCGCTCGGATTGCCGGCCTCGACTGTCAGGAACACCCTCTAGAGGTCCGGGCGAAGGTCGGCTATCTTCCGGAAAACGTTTCTCTCTATCCAGACATGACCGTCCAGCGATTCCTTGCTTTTGCCGCCTCGGCCAAGGGGGTAGCCCGTTCGCGCCGCAGCCAGGAGGTGGAGCGGGTCGTGGAGAGGTGCAGTATCAAGGAGGTGCAAAGCCGGATCATCGGGCACCTTTCCAAAGGGTACCGCCAGCGGCTTGGCATCGCCCAAGCCCTCATCAATGACCCGCCGATTCTTATTCTCGATGAGCCTACCATCGGTCTCGATCCTGCCCAGATCGTGGAAATCCGGACGCTCATCCAGGAGCTCGCTGGGGAGCGCACCATCATTCTAAGCAGTCACATCCTCCCTGAGGTCAGCCAGATCTGCCAGCGGATCCTCGTCATTAACCGTGGGCAAATTGTGGCCACCGACACGCCGGCAAACCTCACGAGCCAGCTACGACGAACGCTCCAGGTCAGCCTTCAGATTGAAGGGCCGGATGCCGAGATCAGGGAGGAGCTTGCCGCCGTCGAGGGGGTGCTCCGGGTCCAGCCTGGAGATGGGCCGGCGAGCTACCTTGTGGAAACCGATCGCCATGGGGATCTCCGGCCCGAGCTGGCTCGAAGGGTCGTGGGGCGGGGTTGGCAACTTAGGGAGCTGCGGACCCGGGAGGTGAGTCTTGAGGAGATCTTCATGGAGCTGGTAACAGAGGAAGGGGCGAGGGAGGAGATGAAATGAGGGGGTTCTGTCCCGTCTATGGCAAGGAGATGTATCGCATCTTCGCCTCACCCATCTTTTACGTTGTGGCCTTTATTTTCCTGGCCCTCGCCGGATACTTCTTCTATTCCGCCGTGGCGTACTATTCCCTTCTAAGCTTCCAAGCGGGCCGTAATCCCTTCCTGGGCCAGCAGCTCAACCTCGGTGAGATGGTCCTCGAACCCTTCTTCGGGAGCATTGGTATCGTCTTGCTTCTGATGGTGCCGCTTATCACCATGCGCCTCTTCGCTGAGGAGAAAAAGACGGGCACGGTGGAGCTCCTTCTCACCTATCCCATCTCCGATCGTGGTGCTGTCCTCGGAAAGTTCACCGCCGCCCTCTCCGTAGTGGCCCTCATCCTGACGGGGACGCTCCCGGCCATGGTGGTATTGAGTGCTTTTACCACACCGCCATGGGCCACTATTTTCAGCGGCTACCTAGGTCTCGTGCTCATGAGCAGCGCCTTCGTGAGCCTCGGCGTCTTGGCCTCTTCTCTCACCCAGAATCAAATTGTCGCTGCAGCCATCACCTTCGGGGCGCTGCTGCTCCTCTGGATCATCGGCTGGGCCCAGACGCTGGCCGGGCAGGAGGTGGGAAGCGTCTTCGTTTACCTCTCCCTCCTCAGCCACTTCGAAAGCTTCACCAAGGGCGTCTTGGATTCGCGCGATATTCTCTACTACGGCCTCTTCGTTACCATCTTTCTCTTTGCAACCCTTCGCGTCCTGGAATCCCGGCACTGGAGGGCATAGTCGAATGGCTACCAGGTCTATGCGGGTCCGCCGTCTCTCCAACACCGCTTTTGGGTTCGTAGCGTTCGTGGGTATTCTTGTGGCCGTTGCTCTCATCGGCCAGCGCCATCCTTTACGGGTAGACCTGAGCGAGAGCAAGAGATATACGCTCTCGGACCAGTCAAGAAAAATCCTCGCCGGGCTCAAGGGCGAGATCTCCATCAAGGCATTCTTTCAGGAGGCCGGCCGAAACCGGGGACAAACGCGAGATTTGCTCGAGACCTACCGATATCAGTCGAAGAACATCCGCTACGAGTTCATTGATCCCGATCGCTACCCCACCGTGGCCAAGCACTATCAGATTCGGAGTTATGGCACCCTGGTCCTGGAAGGGTTCGGCAAGACCCAGACCGTGACCGCTGCCGATGAACAATCCGTTACCAACGCTATTGTGAAACTCTCCCAGGAGGGAGAAAAGGTCGTCTACTTCTTGACGGGCCATGGCGAGAGAGACACGACCGACGTCGGCAAGGATGGCTACGCCACGGCCAAGAGTGCCATTGAAAAGGAGAACTTCAAGGTCAAATCCCTGAACCTCCTTGTGGAGGCGCGAATCCCTGAAGATGCTGCCCTTCTGGTAATCGCCGGGCCCCAGAAGCCGCTCCTCGCCAATGAGGTCGCCGTTCTGCGGCAGCACGTTCACCATGGGGGCCGAAT
>JAGFXI010000158.1 GCA_017861095.1 Deltaproteobacteria bacterium
TTCCAACTGAAGTGCTCCAGGACGCGACGAAGGTGGATCTGTTCCGCGGAGACTAGGCTGAAATCAGCTGCGGCGTCTTTTTCCTCAATCGGGGCTCCCCATGGATCGAGCGGCAGATCGGCCGGCTCGATCACGTCAGCTTGGGAAAAGATGAGCGCCCTTTCGATAGCATTGGCGAGCTCCCGGACATTCCCGGGCCACGGGTAGGCTGCCAGTCGCGCGATCGCAGGCGGTGAGAGGCGAGGGGGCTTCCGGCCCATGCGGTTCCCGTAGAGGGTGATAAAATGTTCGGCGAGCGGCCGGATGTCGGCGGGTCGTTTCCGAAGCGGGGGCAGGGAGAGCGGAATCACCTTGAGTCGGTAGTAGAGATCCCGGCGGAAGAGGCCCTGCTGGACACGGCGACCAATGTTTCGGTTGGTGGAGGCGATGATGCGCACGTTCACTCGGCGTTCGCCGGTCCCACCCACGCGACGGACCCGACCGTCTTCCAGGACCCGCAGAAGTTTCACCTGGAACGATGCGCCGGTCTCGGAGATCTCGTCAAGGAGCAGAGTGCCACCGTCGGCGGCTTCAAAGAGGCCCCGCCTATCGGCAACCGCACCGGTAAACGACCCCTTAACATGGCCGAAAAGCTCGCTCTCGAGGAGGCTCTCCGGGAGGGCGCCGCAGTTCACGGCGACGAACGGGCCTGCGGCCCGCAGGCCCTTGTGGTGAATGTACCTTGCTATGAGTTCCTTGCCGGTGCCGCTCTCCCCCTCGATCAGCACGGTGGCGTCGTTTCGGGCCACCTGGTCGACGGCGTTCATGAGTTGGCGCATCTCGGAGCTCACGGCAACGATGGTGGCGAAGCCCGCCTGCTCGGCCACCTCCCGGGTGAGATGGGCGACCTGGCGGCGAAGGCGAAGGCGCTCCAGCGCCTTGCTCAGAGTGAGGATCAGATCGTCAGGGTCGACAGGCTTCGTCAGATAGTCGTAAGCTCCGGCTTTCATCGCCTCGACTGCGGTGTCCACCGAGCCATGGCCGGTGATGACGATCACTTCGGTCTCGGGCGCCCTTTCTTTGACGGCACTCAGGAGCTTGAGGCCGTCTCCGTCACCGAGACGGAGATCGGTGAGGACCGCGTGGAACTGCTCCGCGGTCAGGTACTCGAGCGCTGTGGCATAATTTCCCACCGCGGTTACCTGGAACCCCTGCTTTCTCAGGTACATCTCCTGGGTGAGACGCAGGGATTCGTCGTCTTCGACGAGCAAGATGCGATTGCCTGTCACGCTGTGGTCCTCCTTCGGCCGACTTCCTGGCGAGGGAATCATAACCGAAAAAAGAGTGCCAGGCCCCCAGGAATGAAAGGCGGAGCCGTTCTGTGGTATAGTCCCCCCGACCCCGGGGGTCGCAACACGTCCTGTTCCCCGTTGGCGAAAGAAGGCCGACGGGGCTGCGCTCGGGTCCTTGTCGGTTTCACCCTTCAGCTGAGGCACAACAACTGTGTTTCCATGTCGCAGGCGTCAGGTGAGTCTCGGGTTAGTTGTTTTTATCGGGCTGTTCTTTGGGCTTGGTCCCAGCTCATGTGGCGGACTCCAACCGGGGATGGCCGGGGAGGGGATATCAGTGATTGATATGGACGAGTTGGTTAAGCGACTCCAGGGACATGTGAGGGAACTTACAGTCACTATTGGCGAGCGAAGCGTGAGACTCCCTGAGAACCTGGAGAAAACAGCCCAATATATCGAGGCCTTTTACAAGAATCTGGGCCTGGCGGTGGAACGTGAGTCATACCGTTACCGGGAACTGACCGTGGCGAACGTGGTTGCCAGGGTGGATTTCAGTGCCAGCCCATCCCGCCTGTATCTTCTCGGGGCGCACTACGACACCGTGGGCGGCACGGTGGGGGCGGACGACAATGCCAGCGCCATTGCGGTTCAGCTCGAGACGGCAAGGCAGTTACAGGCGCTACGGGCAACCAGGCAGTTAGATGTAGCGGTGAAGCTGGTTTCCTTCGCTCTGGAAGAACCGCCCGTTTTCGGGACGCGGGCCATGGGCAGCAGGGTGCATGCGAGGAACGCCAAGAAGGACGGAGAAAAGATCGACGGCATGATCTGCCTGGAGATGGTTGGCTACACCTGCACAAAACCGGGCTGTCAGGATTATCCCTTCCCCCTCATGTTCATGGACTATCCCAAGGAGGGAACCTTCATCGGCATCGTGGGGAACCTCGGCTCGAGGTATCTGACCAGCGGGCTCTATGACGCCTTCCAGAAGAACGAGAAGCTGCCGGTCGTCAAGCTGACCGTGCCTCTTGGCGGCTGGTTGATGCCCTCGGTGCGTCTGAGCGACCACGCCTCGTTCTGGGACGAGGGCTTCCACGCAGTGATGGTCACGGACTCCGCCTTCTACCGAAACCCTTACTACCACCAGCACTCGGACACCATGGACAAGCTAGATTTCAGGTTCATGGCGGAGCTGGTGAGGAGCCTGGGCATCTTTTTCGCCGAGGTCGGCTCCGGGGCTGACCGCTAAACCCGGTCACAGCAGACTGATCCGAGTTGCTGTTCCAGGCTATCGTCCGCGGTCCTGCCAAACTGCTCTACGGGATAGGTGGCGCCGCATGACCTGCAGCGCAGGTAGACGCGACCTCAGAACCTCTGAACCTCAAGGGGGCTCTTGCACTTCAAACACTCGGGAGGAGTTCCAGCCATAGTGTCCTCGCCTGTTTCGGGGTGACCTCTTTCCTCGTCCTCGGCGGCGCCGGCCGTTGGTGGGCTATATATCCTGCTTGGCGCTCACCGGAACGGATGGCCGCCCTATACATTCATGAGCGCTCGAGCTCTTTGCCTGCCCGTCAGGCGTCGAGGAACACCCTGCGGCAGGGAATCAACCTGATCGTTCTCTCGTCGTCCCCGCCATCGGGGTCTTCCCGAAGATGTTTAAGCAAGAAATAGACCACTGAACCGGACCTACTCTTTATTCTCACTTACCGTGAAAGACCTTTTGACAGGGTGGATAATCTTGTGCAATAATGCACGCCACGAGATACCCATTCTGAATCTGGTGGTAGTTTTCCTTTTGTTTGGTACTATCAAACTATGCGTGTTCGCGCAGCGGCTGGGTTGCTGGGGTGATCTCGCCTCCGGTGCGCTGCCTGTAGTCCCATATTCTCCTCTAAGTGTCTCTGTGGCAAGGAAGATCTGCTGATTCCTGCTCGTCTCCTGTTCTCTTTCCTTCCCCGTGAGGCACGCGCCCCAGCCAGGACAAGAGACCGACTGCGCCAACGATACGTGAAACGGCAAGAGAGCTTGTCGGATTCTCATCCAATCTTATCCAATTTTGACAGCGATTCCAAAGTCTTTTCGGTAAAGATAGCGACTCCTCTCGTGTGACGGACCCTCCCGGCCCGGTCACGCTGTGCCCCAAGCGGTGGAGATGCCACACCGATGATCCGGGCTTAGCGCGCCGGTTCGGAGATGAGACACGTAAGCGACGAGGGCAATGCGAGGATATCGACCGCGGATTTCCGAGGGAGAGGAGAAGGAACTCCCTCTCCGGCGGGAGGAAGGGAAGACGCTCGCATCTGCTGGCCCATAGAGGCACAGCCGTACACGGTGTTTCATTAACCAGAAAGGAGGGAGAGTCAAGTACCGATACGTCTCAAACAGGAGGTGGTGATCGACCTGGTTTGATTTCGGTAAACGGAAACAGAGCGAGGGGACAGAGACTCGGAGGAGGAGAGTATGGCTGGAGCGCTTCGCCCAAGGTGGGGACAGCCCCTCACCGGCATCATTTCGTTCATCGTGTTTTTTCTGGTTGCCTGGTTAACCTGGTACATCTTCAGTGATCCTCGCGGCCCGGTCGGGTGGCATCCTTACCCATTCGTGCTGTACCTGGCCATGATGATTCTGGTCGGTCTCTGGCAGCACATGTTTTTGGGGGATTGGCCTTTTGCGAACATGTCGCAACCATTGCGGGGAATTGTTGAGACCATCGTCAACCTGGTGGGGGTGTGGTTTGTTATTTACGTGATCTTTTACGGACTTTTCGGCCTCGGCTTCAATTTCCTCAGCCAGACGAATCTGAATGAGCTCGCGGCCGCAGGGAAAGCAATTCTGCCCGACGGCAAAGCCATGACGCTCGAGGCCATGGTAAAAGCCCATTTTGCCGAGAGCGCCGTGGTCTGCTACGTGCTCATCGGCTTTTTCAGCTACCCCATCGTCACCATCCTTTTCGCCAAGTGGCCCATACGGCCGAGCGATCTCAAGCAGCCCGCGGCGGGGCTCGCTGAGGCTGGCTGGGCCACCATGCTTACCCTCTTTTTCTACGTGGCCCTGATTGTCCCGTTTTTTGGCATGCTGTACGGGGCTGTCCTCGGCAAGAGCTTCGGCTTCAACACCGCGCCGTGGTGGAAGGCTATCGCGGGGATCCCTCACGTCCATTGGACATTCGGCTGGTGGGAGTGGTCGATCATCGTTTTGTTCATGCTGCCCAATGTCTGGCGCATGAAACCCCTGACGGTTATGAAAATGTCTCAACCCTTGAAGGGTCTTCTCGCTCTCGCGGGGACGTTCGTTGTAGGGTATGTCATGGCGCTGATCTGCGTCGCGATCGCGCCTAGCTGGCTGCCCCACGAGACCATAGAGCAGCTCAAGGCCGCAAAGCCAAATGATGCGGAGTTGATCCGGTTCCTCTGGTATCACGCCGCCGAGATCGCGGGCTTCACCCTCATCCCGTTCCTCATCTGGCACCACTACTTTGACGATATCTGCCCGATGGCGGACAAGGATTCGTGGGGAGCCTTCTGGTTCAGGACAGTGGGTGTGCTCGTGTTCACCGTGATCAACTATGTGTGCTACCACTACGTGAACTTCGGCTACTGGGGCCTCGGCGTTCACCACATGGAACACCTGGCCGAGGGCTTCATCCACGGCGAATCTCTGATCTGGAACTTCTGGTGGATCATTCCGCTCCTCTGGAATGAGTGGTTCTTCCACAAGTGGCCCTTCTACGTCCACGAGCACCACTAAGGGGTGGCGCTTCGCTGACGTGGTGGTTCGAGGACAGGTGACAATCCTTCCCTCATGGTTTCCTGCTCAGGCTCATGGCCCGGGGTTGACGTTCCTGGCCCCGGCCATGAGCGGTGGGCTTGTACGTGATCACGGCTGGTTCCAGGGAGGTGTCTGAAACAGCAACAGGAGGTAGGTTATGCCAAGGATGCGAACAAAGGCAAAGAAAGCCGAGATCTTGACCCTCGAGGAAGCGGTCAAGAAGTACGTGCACGACGGGATCCAGATTGGCTTTAGCGGCTTTACCGGTTTCAACCGTAACCCCGTCGCCTTCGCCTGGGAGATCGTGAGACAGGGATTCAAGGATCTCCATGTGATCGACAGGCACGGGAGTGTGTGTACCTGGTTGCTCAATGCCGTCAGCGCCAT
>JAGFXI010000159.1 GCA_017861095.1 Deltaproteobacteria bacterium
GTCAACGTCGTCTTCCCATGATCAATGTGCCCAATCGTCCCAACGTTTACGTGCGGCTTCGTCCTCTCAAACTTCCTCTTCCCCATGGCGGTCCCTCCTTGGAGCTGACGCTGTTGTCCGGGCCGGGCCGTTCACTCCAGCCCGGACCGCATATCCTCGAAGATCAGCCGGCAGCAGCAGCCCTCACTTCCTGACTGATGGAGAGCGGCACCGGATCGTAATGGGAAAACTGCATATGGAACGTGGCCCGTCCCTGAGTGGCCGAGCGCAGATCTGTAGCGTAGCCGAACATCTCCGCCAGGGGGACGGAGGCGGTTATCACTTGCACACCGGGGCGGGTCTCCAAATGGACGATACGGCCGCGACGGCCGTTGAAGTCGCCCACCACCTCGCCGATAAACTCCTCCGGCACCACGACCTCGACAGCCATGATGGGCTCCAGCAGGATGGGGGCCCCGTCCTTGACCCCGGCCTTGGTTGCCATGGAGCCGGCAATGGTGAAGGCGATGTCGGATGAGTCCACCTCGTGGTACGAGCCGTCCACCAGGCTGATCTTCACGTCCACGATCGGGTAGCCGGCGTACACTCCTCGATCCAGGGCCCCTCGTACACCCCGCTCCACGGCGCCGATGTACTCTCGCGGCACTACTCCGCCCACGGTCCGATCCCGGAACTCGAATCCTCCGGATCGGGCATTGGGCTCGAGCTCCAACCAGACATGGCCGTACTGACCGCGGCCCCCGGTCTGCTTGACGAATCGCCCTTCGGCCCTGACCTTTCGGGTAATGGTCTCCCGGTACGCCACCTGAGGCCGACCCACGTTGGCGTCCACCTTGAACTCCCGGAGCAGTCGATCGACAATGATCTCAAGATGGAGCTCCCCCATCCCGGAGATGATGGTCTCACCAGTCTCCTGTTCAACCCGCACCGTGAAGGATGGGTCCTCGGCGGCAATCTTAGCGAGACTCGCACCCAGCCGTTCCTGGTCCGCCTTGGTTCGCGGCTCGATGGCGATGGAGATCACGGGTTTCGGGATCTGCAAGGACTCGAGGACGATCGGGTGAGCCGGGTGGCAAAGGGTGTCGCCTGTGGCCGTGTTGCGGAGGCCGACGGCGGCCACGATGTCGCCGGCAACGATCTCTCTGATCTCTTCCCGCTTGTTGGCGTGCATCTTGAGCAGCCGGCCGATCTTTTCCCGCACCGTCTTGGTGCTGTTCAACACCTGAGTCCCGCTGGTCAGCTGTCCGGAGTACACCCGGAGAAAGGTCAGGTGACCCACAAAGGGATCGGTCATGATCTTGAAGGCCAGCGCTGCGAAGGGCTCGTCGTCGTGGGGGACCCGCGTCTCATCCTCGCCCTTGGGGGTCACGCCGACAATGGCCGGCACATCCAGCGGTGAGGGGAGGTAGTCGACGATGCCGTCCAGAAGGAGCTGCACGCCTTTGTTCTTGAAAGCTGCGCCACAGAGCACCGGGATGAGCTTGAGCTGGAGGGTTGCACGCCGGAGTGCCGCCTGGATCTCCTCACCGCTGATAGGGAGCCCCTCCACGTACTTTTCCATCAGGCTCTCGTCGGTTTCCGACACCGCCTCGATCAAACGCCCGCGGCGCTCCTCCATCTCTTCTCGCACCTCTTCAGGAATCTCGGCAGTGCGAAAGGTGGCACCGAGAGTGCTGTCATCCCAGATCACCGCCTCCATGGCGATCAGGTCCACAACCCCCCGGAAGGCCTGCTCTCGGCCAAGAGGAGCCTGAACGGGTGCGGGTACGGCGCCCAGACGGGTTCGCATCATCTCCAGGCAACGGTCGAAATCCGCCCCCATCCGATCCATCTTGTTCACGAAGGCGATCCGTGGAACGCCGTAGCGATCCGCCTGGCGCCAGACCGTCTCGGACTGGGGCTGCACTCCGCCCACGGCGCAGAAAACCGCCACCGCGCCGTCGAGGACCCTGAGTGAGCGCTCCACCTCGATGGTGAAGTCCACGTGGCCGGGAGTGTCGATGACATTGATGCGGTGACCCCTCCAGAAGCAGGTGGTGGCGGCGCTGGTAATCGTGATACCCCGCTCCTGCTCCTGCTCCATCCAGTCCATCACCGCCGTGCCCTGATCGACCTCTCCCATCTTGTGGGAGACCCCGGTGTAATAGAGGATACGCTCGGTGGTCGTCGTCTTCCCGGCATCTATGTGGGCCATGATCCCGATGTTACGAATTTTTTCGAGAGGGACCTGCCGGGGCATTGTCTCTCACTCCACCGAATGTTTTCAATTAGGCAGCGCTCACCATTTGTCGGAAGGTCAGTCGTCCGTAGTAATCCCGTTCACAAGTCAGTCTTTACTCACGGAGACAAACGACCACGGACCACCGACAACGGACGGCATCTTACCAGCGGTAGTGGGCGAAGGCCTTGTTGGCCTCGGCCATCTTGTGCGTATCTTCTCTCTTCTTGACCGACGCGCCCCGATTGTTCGCGGCATCGAGGAGCTCACCTGCGAGCTTGAGGGTCATGCTCTTTTCCGAGCGCCCCTCAGCGTAGGATATGATCCAGCGGGTTGCCAAGGAGATCTGGCGATCACTGCGAACCTCTACCGGCACCTGGTAGGTGGAGCCACCCACCCGCCGGGATTTGACCTCGATCATCGGCTTCACGTTGTCCAGGGCCTTCTTGAAGGTTTCCAGAGGATCCTTCTTGGTGCGCTGGGCAACAATGTCCAGGGCATCATAGAAGATTCGCTCGGCGATGCTCTTCTTGCCCCGCCGCATGATGGAGTTGATGAACCTCGCCGCCAGCTTGCTCCCGTACTTGGGGTCCGGCAGCGTATCCCGCTTGGTGACCTCTCGTCTTCTCGGCATGAGACTACTCCCGAGTCTAGAAACTAGTGGTGTCACCCCGCGCTCTGGCCTCACTTGGCCCGAGACACGGCATGGGCCACGACAACCAGCGTCAGTGGCCCATGCTCATGGTGACCAGCCGTCAACCGGTTACTTCGGCCTCTTGGCCCCGTACTTGGACCGGCCCCTGCGGCGGTCCTGCACACCGGTGGCGTCAAGAGTCCCACGAATGATATGGTACCGCACGCCGGGGAGATCTTTGACGCGGCCGCCTCGGATCAGCACCACCGAGTGTTCCTGGAGGTTGTGGCCCACCCCGGGGATGTAGGAGGTGACCTCGATCCCGTTTGTCAACCGGACACGGGCGATCTTTCGAAGAGCCGAGTTCGGCTTCTTGGGCGTGGTGGTGTACACCCTGACGCATACGCCACGCTTCTGAGGGCACCCCTGAAGTGCGGGAGTGCTCACTTTTTTCCGTACCCGTTCTCTTCCCTTCCGAACCAACTGGTTGATCGTAGGCATTATAGTTTCGCCCCGCTATCGTTAACCCCTCTCCTCCTCCTGAGGAGGAGAAGCCGCGCAAGTTACCACCATACGGACCAAAATTTTGCAATAATAAAGACCTAATCCAGATTTGTCAAGGCTTTTTCTCGCCTGCTCCAATGGATACTTACGCCTTCACCATCTCCCGGTATTGCCTCAGGCCTGTTCCCGCCGGGATGAGCCTCCCCATGATGACGTTCTCCTTGAGCCCGCGGAGGAAGTCGATCTTCCCGGCAACCGCCGCCTCGGTGAGGACCTTGGTGGTCTCCTGGAAGGAGGCAGCCGAGATCCAGCTCTCCGTGCTGAGGGAGGCCTTGGTGATCCCGAGGAGCATGGGCTCGCCCACGGCCGGCCGCTTCCCGGCCGCAAGGAGCTTCTGGTTGGCCTCCTCGAAGCGGTGCTTTTCCACATGCTCGCCCACAAGGAAATCCGAGTCGCCCGCGTCGCTGATGCGAATACGCCTGAGCATCTGCCGCACGATAACCTCGATGTGCTTGTCGTTGATCTTCACACCCTGGAGCCGGTACACCTGTTGCACCTCGTTCACGAGATACTTGGCGAGCTCCTTCTCACCCAGGATGGTGAGGATATCGTGAGGGTTGGCTGACCCGTCCATGAGCGCCTCGCCAGCCCGCACCAGGTCCCCCTCGTGGACACTGATGTGTTTCCCCTTGGGAATGAGATACTCCTTGGGATCGCCCACCTCCGGGGTGATGATGACCTTGCGTTTGCCTTTGGTATCCTTGCCGAAGGAGACCATGCCGGTTATCTCGGTGATGACCGCCTGCTCCTTGGGCTTCCGCACTTCGAAAAGTTCGGCCACTCGAGGCAGACCGCCGGTGATGTCCTTGGTCTTCGTGGTTTCCCGCGGGATCTTGGCGAGTACGTCGCCGGCAGCCACCTGATCGCCTTCGGACGCCATGATAATGGCGCCTACCGGCATGAAGTAGCGAGCTTGACCTTTGCCCACCCTGGCCGTCCTTCCCGCCTCGTCCTTGATGGAAACGCGCGGCCGCATATCGGGATCCCGGGTCTCGACGATCACCTTGCTCGCCTTCCCGGTGACCGGATCCACCTTCTCCTGCATGGTGATCCCTTCCATGATGTCACCGAACTTGACCACTCCCTTGACCTCGGTGAGGATGGGCGTCGTAAAAGGATCCCATTCGGCGAGGAGTGTACTGCCCTTCACCTGCTGCCCGTCGACGACCTTGAGCTTGGCGCCGTAGATGATCTGGTACCGCTCCCGCTCTCGACCTCCCTCGCCCACGATGGTGATCTCCCCGTTCCGGTTCATGACCACGAGGTCGCCCTCCACGTTCCGGACGGTGGCGAGATTGACGAATCTCACCGTGCCGGGGAAGCGGTTGCTGATTGAGGTCTGTTCGATCCGCTTGCTCGCCGTGCCACCGATGTGGAAGGTACGCATGGTGAGCTGGGTGCCGGGCTCGCCGATGGACTGAGCGGCGATGATCCCGATGGCCTCGCCGATCTCCACCAGGCGCCCATGGGCCAGATCTCGGCCGTAACATTTGATGCAAGCGCCACGCTGGCTCCGGCAGGTGAGCACCGAGCGGATCGGTACGCGCTCAACGCCCGCCTCTTCGATGCGGATCAGAGCCGACTCGTCGATCTCGTCGTTGGCCGGGATCAGCACCTCGTCCGTGAGGGGATCCTTGATGTCCTTCCACGCCACCCGGCCGAGGATACGCTCGCTCAGCTGCTGGATGATCTCGCCCGCCTCGGTGAGGGCCTCGACGTAGATACCGTCGATGGTGCCACAGTCTTGCTCGCTGATGATGGAGTCCTGCGCCACATCCACGAGACGTCGGGTCAGATACCCGGAGTTGGCCGTCTTGAGTGCCGTGTCTGCAAGACCTTTCCGCGCGCCGTGGGTGGAGACGAAGTACTGGAGTACGGTGAGGCCTTCCCGGAAGTTGGCCGTGATGGGGGTCTCGATGATCTCGCCCGAAGGCTTGGCCATGAGACCGCGCATGCCGGAGAGCTGGCGCATCTGGTCCTTGCTTCCCCGGGAGC
>JAGFXI010000160.1 GCA_017861095.1 Deltaproteobacteria bacterium
CTGGATCCCCTGGTGGCATGCCCGACAGATCACCCTTTGCTCGACCTGAAGGCCTTTCACCTGACCGACGAGGATCTGGATCGGGGGTTCTATGCCGACCTTTTTCCTCACGCCGGGCGGGCGACCCTGAGGGAGATCGTCCTGGCCCTCAGGGAGACCTATTGCCGTTCCATCGGGGTCGAGTACATGCACATCCAGGATCCGGACGAGCGTCGCTGGCTTCAGGAGCGGATCGAGCCCGTCCGCAATCGGACGAGCCTGACCAGGGAGGAGCGGGTGCGAATCCTGGAGAAGCTTTACCAGGCGAACCTTTTCGAGCAGTTCCTCAACCGGAGATATCCAGGGCAGACCCGATTTTCCCTGGAAGGAGCAGAGGTCGTCGTCCCCATGCTCGATGCCCTGGTTCGCCATGCGGCCGGGCAGGGCTGCCGAGAGATCGTCTTCGGGATGGCCCACCGCGGCCGGCTGAACGTCCAGGTGAACGTCCTCGAGAAGCCTTACCGGGACGTCTTCTGCGAGTTCGAGAGCAGCTACGACCCCGAGAGCGTGATGGGATCGGGGGATGTTAAGTACCACAACGGCTACCTCGCCGACGTGCGCCTCCCCGACGGCAGCATCGTGCGCATGGTCCTGGTCAACAACCCCAGTCATCTCGAGACCGTAGACCCGGTCGTGGAAGGCCTCGCCCGGGCGCGGCAGGATGTCGTGGGCGAGCGGGACGGCAAGCGTGTGCTCCCCCTTCTCATCCACGGCGATGCTGCCTTTGCCGGCGAGGGGATCGTCGCGGAAACCTTGAACATGTCCCAGCTCGAAGGCTACCGTACCGGTGGAACCGTGCACATCATCATCAATAACCAGATAGGGTACACAACCCCCCCGAAGGACGCCCGCTCCACCTGCTACTCCACCGATAGTGCCAAGATGCTCATGGTGCCCATCTTTCACGTCCATGGCGAGAGTCCAGAGGCTGCCCTCCACGTGGTTAGACTCGCCTGTGACTACCGCCTGGAGTTCGGCAAGGATGTGGTCATCGACGTGGTCAGCTACCGCCGCTACGGCCACAACGAAGGCGACGAGCCCTACTTCACCCAGCCCCGGATGTACGACCGCATCCGGGAGCGAGTTCCCATCCACGAGATCTACTCCCGGACCCTTCTGGACGAGAAGATCGTCTCGCCCGAAGATGTCGAGCGTATCCGCCGGGGGATCAACGATTGCCTCGAGCGGTCGTACCAGGGCAGGGAATGCGTGTTCCCCGCGACGAGATTCTATGAGAACTGGGAGGGCCTCAGCTCGGAGTACTCGGAGCAGCCCGTCGAGACGGGAGTCGCCGGCGAAAGACTCCTTGCCCTTGCCAGGAAATTGAACACCATTCCCGACGGCTTCTCCCTCTTCGCCAAGCTCGCACCCCTCCTCAACCGGCGGCTGGAAACAGTGGAGAAGGGAGATGGAATCGACTGGGCCAATGCGGAAACCCTTGCCTTCGCCTCCCTGCTGACCGAGGGGATTCCCATTCGGCTGAGCGGTCAGGACAGTCGTCGCGGGACCTTCAGTCAGCGACACAGCGTCCTCGCGGATACCAAGACCGAGGAGGGCTTCATCCCTCTCAGCTCTCTCGAGGAGACCCAGGCGCCCTTCTCGATCTACGACAGCATGCTCTCAGAGGCGGGAGTCCTCGGCTTCGAGTACGGCTACTCCCTCGCCCAGCCTCACGGGCTCGTCATCTGGGAGGCCCAGTTCGGGGATTTTGCCAACAACGCCCAGTCCATTATCGACCTCTACATCGCCAGCGGCGAGTCCAAGTGGGGACGCCAGAGCGGCCTCGTGCTTCTCCTCCCCCACGGGCTGGAAGGCCTGGGACCTGAGCACTCGAGTGCCCGGCTCGAGCGCTTCCTCCAGCTCGGTGACGGGGAGAACCTCCAGGTCTGCAATCCCACCACCCCGGCCCAGTATTTCCACCTCCTCCGGCGCCAGGTGAAGCAGCCCTTCCGGAAGCCCCTGGTGGTGATGACCCCAAAGAGCCTGCTCCGCCACCCGCGGGCGGTCTCCGGGCTCCGGGACCTGGCCTCGGGTCACTTCCGACCCGTCCTCGCCGACGACGAGACCGGGAAGGTGGACCGGGTTGTCGTTTGCAGCGGGAAGCTCTATTACGAGCTCCTCCAGCGACGGGAGGAGGTGAAGGCAGCCGGTCTCGCCCTGGTGCGGCTGGAGCAACTCCATCCCTTCCCGAAAAAAGAGCTGGGGGAGATCGCCTCCCGGTATGGCGAGGCGAGGGAGTGGTGCTGGGTTCAGGAAGAGCCGGAGAACATGGGGGCATGGACCTTTGTCAGGCCCCGCCTGGCCGGGCTCGTTCATAAGCACATACGGTATATCGGCAGAAAGGCGGCCGCCAGCCCATCCCCTGGGTTCCATAACATTTACAAGATCCAGCAAGAGGCGGTGATTGCGGCGGCCGTGGGGCCGAAACCGTAGGGCGGGTCTCCCGCCTTCGCCGAGGCTCTGGCGGACAAGCCGCACCCGCTCTTGCCGGCGTGTATAACTATCTGCGTCAATCTGCGTCCCATGAGCCAGGAGAGGTCATGAAGATCGAGGTCAAGGTTCCAAGCGTTGGTGAATCGGTGCAGGAGGCGGTTCTCGCCCAGTGGTACAAACGAAACGGCGATCGGGTGCGTAAGGACGAGCCGCTCTTTGTCATCGAAACCGACAAGGTCACCCTGGAGGTGGCCGCGGACGTCGATGGTGTGCTGACCATTCTGGTCGAACCCGGCCAGACCGTCGCCATCGGCGCCGTGGTCGCCGAGATCGACACCGAGGCCGCCCCGATGGAGGCCCTGCCGCCGGTGGCGGAAGTGCCGCGCCCTCCGGCCCCGAAGCTCGAGCCTCCTCCGGCGGAGGCAGTGGAGCCGCGGCCAGTCGCGCCGCCCGCTGCAGCGACCGAAAAGGTGGAGCCCGCCCGCGTGCTGTCGCCGGCGGTGCGCCGGCTGGTTGCCGCCAAGAATCTCGATGTCGCCGCCATCGCCGGCACCGGGCCCGGCGGCCGTATCACCAAGGGCGACGTGCTCCTTTACCTGGAACGCTCTGCGGCAGCGGGGGCTGAGCTGCGGCCTGCGCTTTCACCTGCTGCGGTAACTGTCGAGCCGCCCGTGTGCGCCCCCGCCGAGCCGGAGGAGTCGGTGACCCGGAAACCCATGAGCCCGATCCGGCGGCGGATTGCGGAGCGGCTCGTGGAGGCCAAGCAGAGCACGGCCATGCTCACCACTTTCAACGAGATCGACATGGGCCGGGTACAGGACATCCGCGCTCGCTACCAGGACCCCTTCCAGAAGAAGTACGGGGTGAGGCTCGGCATCATGTCGTTCTTCATCAAGGCGGCCATCGAGGCCCTGAAGGAATTCCCGGAGCTGAACGCCTTCATCGAGGGGACCGACATCCTCTATCACGGCTACTACCACATCGGGGTCGCCATCGGCGGCGAGCGCGGCCTGGTCGTCCCCGTGATCCGTAATGCCGACAAGCTAAGCTTTGCCGAACTCGAGCAGACCATTATCGACTACGTAAAGAAGATCAAGGAGAACCGTTTGGGTCTCGCCGACCTCGAGGGCGGGACGTTCACCATCACCAACGGCGGCGTCTACGGCTCCCTCCTGAGCACCCCCATCCTTAACCTGCCGCAGAGCGGCATCCTCGGTATGCACAAGATCGAGCCTCGTCCCATTGTTGTCGGCGGCGAGATCGTGGTAAGGCCCATGATGTACATGGCCCTCACCTATGACCACCGCATCGTGGACGGGAGGCAGGCGGTGACCTTCCTGGTTCGCATCAAGGAGTTCATCGAGGACCCGGAACGGATCATGGTGGAGATATGAAGGGAAAACTCGAAATCCGAAGCTCGAAGCTCGAAACACACTCCAATGATCGAAATCCTGCAGGTCGAAAACACTGCGTTTAGAATCACCACGGTCTCATGGAGAGACCACCATGGGGCTGTTTTGAACCTTTGAAAATTCGAAACGGGAATTTGTTTCGGATTTCGATATTCGAATTTGGGAAACTTGAGGCGGGGCTCCTCATTGAGCCGTGACATGCCAATGGTGGGCAATGCCCACCCTACAGGATGGTGAACCGCATATGGCAGAGATAGAACGCTACGACGTCATCATTGTGGGCGCCGGCCCCGGCGGGTACGTCGCCGCCGTTCGCGCCGCCCAGCTCGGGCTCAAGACGGCCTGCATCGAGAAAATGCCCCGCCTCGGCGGCGTCTGCCTGAACGTGGGGTGCATCCCGAGCAAGGCGCTCCTCGACTCCAGCGAGTACTACCACCTCGCTCGAGAGCACTTTGCCGAGCATGGGATCAGGATAAGTACGGTGAGCCTCGATCTTGCCGCGATGATGGCCCGGAAGGAGCAGGTGGTCCACGAGCTTACCGAGAATGTGCGGAAGCTTCTGGACGGAAACCGCGTCGCCGTGATCAACGGAGTGGCCCGCCTTGCCGGACCCGATCGGGTGGAGGTGAGGGACGGCTCAGGCGGCAGTCTGATCATCGAAGGAAAGGCGATCCTTCTTGCCACCGGGAGTGAACCGGTTGCGCCCCCCGGCCTCGCCTTCGACGGCGAGCGCATCGTGAGCTCAACCGACGCTCTCTCCTTGCGGGAGGTACCGCAACACCTGGGAATCGTGGGCGGCGGCTATATCGGTCTCGAGGTCGGCTCGGTCTGGCTCCGCCTTGGCGCCAGGGTCACCATCATCGAGATGCTTCCCCAGATCGCCGCCCTCCTCGACGGCCAGGTTGCCAGGGGTCTGGAGCGGATCCTCACCAGGCAGGGTCTCACTTTCCGGCTCCGGACCAAGGTGCGAGGGGCGGAGGTTGCGGGGCACGGCGTCCACGTCACCCTCGAGAGCGAGGGCCGGGAGGAGGCGCTCGAGTGCGATCACCTGCTCGTGGCCGTGGGTCGCCGGCCGCTGACGCGAGGCCTCGATCTGGAGGAGGTGGGGGTGAAGACGGATCTCCGCACCGGGCAGGTCCTTGTGGACGAACAGTATCGGACGAGCGTCTCCACCATCTACGCTGTCGGCGACCTTATTGCCGGGCCGATGCTCGCCCACAAGGCGTCGGCCGAGGGGATCGCCGCCGTCGAGTGCATCGCTGGGCTCCCGGGTGAGGTGAACTATGATGCCATTCCCGCGGTGATCTACACCTGGCCCGAGGTTGCCACAGTCGGCCTCACCGAGGAGCAGGTGAAGGAGCGTGGCATCCCCTACTGCGTCGGGACCTATCCGTTCTCTGGGGCTGGCCGCGCCCGCTGCATGGGCGAGAAGGACGGCTTCGTGAAGGTCATCGTCCAGAGCAAGACCGATCGCCTGTTGGGGGTTCACATCCTCGGGCCCCGGCTTCAGGAGGCGGCCCTGGCGGCGAGGAAGTGTGCCATCTATTCATCGTGACCCCCTCACCTTCATCCTCTCCCCCTCCCGAGGGGGAGAAGGGAATGTTCTTGGTGTCGCCGGCCGGCCTGCTGAGTTCACTTCAGCAGAAAAGTGGGGCGGGTCTCTGCACCCGCCGACCGCCGGCCGGTCCGGCTTGCACTGAGCTTCGCCGAAGTGAGACCGGCCCTAGGGGCAGCTTTAGGCACTTTTTGGGCCGTCGTAGCGATAGGCTATTACGGCGAAGTTGGCAGCTCACTTTAGGCACTTCGTAAACACCCCTTGTCTAACCGGATGAGATACGGTATCCTCATCATCAAGTCTTTGTGAACCAATCCTCGAATCTCATCCCGCTCCATCGCTTTCACTCGGAGCCCTTCGCCGACCATGGACCGGAGAACTTTTTTCAAGATCGCCGGCCTCGGTAGCCTGTCGCTTGCAGCCGGCTGCACCTCTCAGCCCGCCAAGTTCCTTTACTCTCTGGTCCACGCCCCGGACGACCTAGTCACCGGCGAGCCCACCTGGTATGCCACCACGTGCCGGGAGTGTCCGGCCGGGTGCGGCGTCCTCGCGAAGGTTCGCGAGGACAGGGTCATCAAGGTGGAGGGGAACCCCCTTCACCCGATCAACCTCGGCACCCTCTGCATGCGCGGGCAAGCGGCCTTACAGGCCGTCTACAACCCGGATCGGATCAAGACGCCGCTCCTCAAGGAAGGGGGAGCCTGGCGAGCCGTGTCCTATGGTGAGGCTCAGAACCTTCTCCTGGAGCGGTTCGGCGTCGCTGCCGGGAGACGCCCCGGCAGGGTGCGCCTGGTCTCCGAGGTGGTCGGGGAAACCCTCCTCGGCCTTATGCAAGAGGCCATGGCGAGGACTAAGTCCGCTGGGCCGATCCTCTTCGAACCGTATGCCTACGAGCTGCAGAAGACCGCCAACGGCAAGGTCTTCGGCGTGGACGGCCTCCCCTCCTACCGGATGGAACAGGCGGACGTCCTTGTCTCCTTCGGGGCGGACTTCCTGGAGACCTGGCTCTCGCCGGTGGAGTACGCCCGCAAGTTCAAAGAGATGCACGCCCTCAAGCATGGGCGGAAGGGATTCTTTGCCCATGTGGCTCCCTACCAGTCCCTGACCGGCGCCAACGCCGACCTCTGGGTGCCGTGCAACGCGGACGGCGAGTGGGCCGTTGTCCTTGGCCTTCTCAGGGAGTGTGCCGGAACAAGGGGAAATCGGGACCTCCCCGACACTGTCCGTAGCGCGGCCTCTCCGGTAGCCGGCCCTTTCACGGCAGAGAAGGTGAGCGAGATTGCCGGAGTGCCTCCTGAGCTCTACGGGAAACTCGCCGCTGCTCTTCTTCAAGCCCGAAAGCCCCTTGTCCTCGGAACCGGTACCGGCGCCGCCGGTCCCCATGCCTTGCCGACCAATGTAGCCGTCAATCTCCTGAACGTCTGCCTCGATCCTGATCTGACTCTCGTCGACTTTGCCGCCAGGCACCGTGTCGAAGCGGCCGGAAGAAGGGCTGAGTTCGCGAAGCTCCTCGGCGAACTGGAGAGCGGCTCCGTCGATCTTCTCCTCCTCAACAACGTGAACCCGGTTTACAGCATGCCGCCGTCATCCGGGGTCAAGGAGGCGCTCGGGCGGGATTCTCTCTTCGTTGTCAGCTTCAGCAACTTCATGGACGAGACGACGGCCCTCGCCGATCTCGTCCTCCCGGTCCGCCTGCCCCTGGAAGGCTGGGACGAATATGGCGGGAAGACCGGCCTCGTCTCCACGCTCCAGCCCGCCATGTCCGGGCTCACCGGGGCTCCCTACCTCGGAGACCTCTTGGTCGCGCTCGCTTTCGGCGCCCAGCCCGCCGGAGCGAATTACCGAACCTACCTCTTCGCCGCCCTGAGGGCAAAGGGCAGGGTTAGAGATGAGCGAACCTGGCTGGAGACCCTGGAGCACGGAGGATTCTTTCCGACCGCCGCCGTCGGAGGCCAGAGGTTGCCGCCGAGGCCGTCATCGGATGTGCTGGACGTGTTCGCCTCGACCTCAGCCGCGCAGAGTCAGGCGGAACTCACTCTGATCGCCACTCCCTCGATCCGCCTCTTCGACGGCAGGGGTGCGAACCGGCCATGGCTGCCCGAGGTCCCGGATACGGTCACCCAGATGGCCTGGCAGACCCCGGTTATCGCCCACCCGGAGACGGTGCGGCGGCAAGGATTGGCCCAGGGGGACCTCGTGCGCCTCCAGTCTGACGGGGGGAGCTTGGAAGCTCCCCTCTATGAAACCGAGGGCGTCAAGCCGGGGGTGCTCGTCATGCCTCTGGGCCAGGGTCACACCTCCTACGGCCGCTACGCTGATGGGGTCGGGCTCAATCCTCTCCATCTCCTCCCGGCAACGCTCGACCCGGCCTCGGGAGGGCCCATCTTTGCCGCCAGGCTCCAGGGGCTCGGGAAGACCGGCCGGAGCGTGAAGCTCGCCAGGACCGACGGCAGCCGCACTCAGCACGGGAGAAAGATCGCCCTGACCACGACAGTGGCAGGGCTGGTCTCGGACGAAGAACACGAGAGGCACGGCCTGGGCATGTGGGAATACCCCCTCGTCCTTCCCCTGCCCGAGGCCTATGACGGCAAGGAGCGTGATTTCTACCCGCCTCACGAGCATGACGGCTACCGCTGGGCCATGGTGGTGGACCTCGACCGCTGCATCGGTTGCGCCGCCTGTGCGGTGGCATGCTACGCCGAGAACAACCTCGGCGTGGTCGGCGAAGAGATGATTATCCGGGGCAGGGAGATGGCCTGGCTCCAGATCCAGCGCTACGGGGACGAAGGCCGTCGGCAGAGGTTGACCTTTCTCCCCATGCTCTGCCAGCACTGCGACAATGCGCCCTGCGAGTCAGTATGCCCGGTCTTTGCTCCCCATCACAGCAAAGAGGGCCTCAACAACCAGATTTACAACCGCTGCATCGGCACCCGCTTCTGCGTCCAGAACTGCCCGTATAAGGTGAGGCGGTTCAACTGGTTCACCTGGCAGTGGCCGGAGCCCCTCAACCTCCAGCTCAACCCGGATGTGACCGTGCGAAGCAAGGGGGTCATGGAGAAGTGCTCCTTCTGCATCCAGCGCATCAAGTTCGCGCACAACGTGACGAAGAACGAGGGGAGAAAGATCCGGGACGGCGAGGTGGTCCCGGCCTGCGTCCAGACCTGTCCCACCGGGGTCTTTACCTTCGGTAACCTGATGGACAAGGAGAGCCGGATCTGGAAGGCGGTGCACGACAAGCGCGCCTATCAGGTCATGGGGTACCTGAATACGAAGCCTGCGGTCATCTACCTGAAAAAGGTGGTCCAGGAGGTATGAGAGAGAACACACCGCTTACCTACACCGAGGTCGATCACACCGTCCTCGACACCCTGAGCCCGCCCTCGGGAGGGTACTGGCTCGTCATCATGGTGCTCATCCTGGCTGTGCTCTTCGGCGCCGCCTGCTGGACCTACCAGATCTTTATTGGGATCGGCGTCGGGGGCCAGAACAACCCGGTCGCCTGGGGGATCTACCTCGTCAATTTCGTGTTCTGGGTCGG
>JAGFXI010000161.1 GCA_017861095.1 Deltaproteobacteria bacterium
TGATGGGTATTTTCCCCGTAAGGTACGTTGATGTGGAGTGTTGCTCCAGCGTTCAGGGCGAAGGCCCGGAAGAACTCGGGGACGAGCTGGAGCTCAAACTCCCCTACCTTCTCCCCCAGCTTGGGAACCTGGTAGATCAGGTAGGCCCGGTTGGAGAGATCAACCACCACGGAGGCCAGCGCCTCATCCATGGGAACACTCTGCTGGCCATACCGTCGAATCCCCTTTCGCTCCCCCAAGGCTCGGCTGAAGGCCTGGCCTAAGCAGATGCCGACATCCTCCACCGTGTGATGCTGATCAACCCAAAGATCGCCTTTGGCTTGGAGCTCGAGATCGAATCGTCCGTGAGCGGCAAAGAGGGTTAGCATGTGATCGAGGAAGCCCATGGACGTGCTCACTCGGCACTGCCCGGTGCCCTCAAGGTCGAGCGTCAGTGTTATCTTGGTCTCCGTGGTCGTCCGGGTGACGCTGGCCGTTCGCTTCTCCATGGCAGGACTCCACTCCAACTCTCTCCCGATGCTCTTTGTTACTGCCTCGGCACTATAGGGAATGTCCCTCACCCTGTCAATCCCGCCCTTGACCACAGACGTGAGCAACAGGCGGAGACACCCCCTGTGCGACAAAAAACCGCAGCCTCGGCCGCGGTCAGTCTTCTTCGAGTCCTGGTGGAGACGATGGGATTCGAACCCACGACCTCAGCGTTGCGAACGCCGCGCTCTCCCAGCTGAGCTACGTCCCCAGCCTCGTTCGGCTCCCTTATAAACCCATGGTGCGGGCCCTGTCAAGGATATCCTCCGACACGCGCTTAGCATGATGTTGAAAAAACCGGTCGCACGGTCTGTCAACAACCTGTCAATGGAGGAGACCGTTGTGGATGTTCTTGAGTTTGCCTTGAAGGTAGAGGCTTCGAAACTCGGAGAGCAACTTATTGGTTGCCGTTTCGATCTTCTCGAGTTCTCGCTCGTCAAGCTGGGATACGTCCACCCGCGCCAGGGCCGCCCCCAAGCGACGGAAAGGCACTGCGAGTTCCGGCCGAAGCTCCTCAGTTCGCAACGCCTTTTTTACGTCGGCTATGGTTCTCCGGCAGTGATCAATCCGAAGCTGAAGCTCCCGACCCGCTCGCTTCTTCTGCCAGCGCTTAAGCAGCCTCATCATCCTCCTGGACTTCCGTGGGCTCCGGATCGGTACATGGCGCGGCCTCCCGTGACGCTAGACTACACCAGACACCTGGAGCATATCCATAAACACCTTGTAGAACCGGCGGTGCTCGGCGAGCGCCCGCTCAATGATCATCTTCACCTTCGGCACGTCGTTCACATTTATGACGGCGTTGACGCTCTTCGCGAAGGCCACAAGATTATCAAGGGTCCGATGTTTCTTGCAGATCAATGTCAGAAAGATGTTTCTCCGCGTCGACATGGGCATCGGCTGAAGGTACCGCAGGATCGTGTTGTTCTCCGCCGTCTCCCCGCAGAATTCCTCGTCTAACATCACCAGATCATAATGGTTGTACCGAAGCTTGCTGAGCGCTTCCTTTACCGAACTTGCCACGCTGCCGTGAGAATTCAGTTCCGCGAGTGCCGTCTTCACCGCTTTCACGCGCTCCGGTTCGTCCACGCAGATCAAGGCGCTCATGGCTCCGGCCTGGAGGAACTCCAGGGGCGAATCGTACACGGGATCCGTACCCAGCTCGACGGCGACGGCTGTGGGAGCCTCGGTAACCGCCGAGACCGTGATGTCGAGTCCCATGGCCGCGCCCGTGTCTTGGAGTTGGGTCGCCTGTTTCTTCTCCTTCGGGCCCACGGTTATGGGATTCTTGCACTTGCTGCACGTCGCTCGCAGGGGATGGTCAACCGGGACCTTCTCCTCAGGAACCGAAAGAACCGTCTGGCAGTGCTTGCACTGTACCTTCACCGTACTTCCTCCCCTAGCCCGGATGCTCCATGACTCGCTTGCTCCGACGGCAGATCTGGCCGTCCTTCCGGGCGTCCTGAGGTGTCGGCCCCTAGGACGTGCCGATCACCTACGCCTGAAGACCGATACCCTGCAACGGCCCGGCGGCATGCGCATCTTCGCAGTCTCGCGACATCGATTCATGAAACATCGGGGCTAGCACCGATTCAGCGTCAGTCACTCCCTCGCTGGCGGGCGGGACGCCCGTAGTCCCTATCCATTTCCAGACCTTCGATATCGGTAACCTTCTCGCCCCGGGCCGCCTTGATGCGATCGATTCCCCGGCGGACAACAGCTCTCTTCGAGGCATAAGCCACAGCAGTCTCCTGCGTAACGAGGCCGTCTTGGTACAGACCGAGGATGGAATCATCGAAGGTGCACCAGCCGAAAGCTCTGTTCCCCTCTGTGATCTCGTAGAACGTCTTCCCCTCGCTTTCGCCCTGGAGGATGACCTCCTTGACCCGGAGGTCGTTCCCCATGATCTCGAAGGCGGCCACGCGACCGCCGTCGATCTTGGGAAGGAGACGCTGACAGACGATGAAGCGCATCGAGTCGGCCAGGCGGATGCGCACCTGTTTTTCCTCCTCTGTATCGAACATGCCGAGGAGGCGGTTAATGGTCTGACCGGCATCAGTGGTATGAAGGGTCGTGAGGACAAGGTGCCCGGTTTCCGCCGCGCTGAGCCCTATCTCCACGGTCTCCCGGTCGCGCATCTCGCCCACAAGAATGATCTTGGGAGCCTGTCTGAGAGCGGCTCGTAGCCCAATGGCATAGGCATCGAAGTCGCTCCCCAACTCGCGCTGGTTGAAGGTTGCCTCCCGGTGGTGATGCACGAACTCCACCGGATCCTCAAGGGTGACAATGTGGACGGGCCGGTGGTCGTTGACCTCATTGAGGATCGCCGCAAGTGAGGTGGTTTTGCCGCTTCCGGTGGCTCCCGTAACAAACACGATGCCGTTCCTCTCCTGGGCAACCTTCTTGAATATCTGGGGCAGAGTGAGATCATCGATACTGGGAACCTGGGTCTGCAGTCGCCGCATCACCACCGAATAGTAGCCTCGCTGGGAGAAGACGTTCACACGGAAGCGCGCCTTTCCCGCCAGGTGGTAAGAGAGGTCACATGAGCCGGTGCGAAGAAGCTGCTCGACATTACGGCGATCGCCTCCCACGAGGTTCAAGGCGAAGATCTCGGTTTGAAACGGAGTGAGGCTGTCAATCGTCACGTCCATGGGAACTGGCTTCAGTACCCCGTCGTGTTCCACCTGAAACGGCCGGTCGACGGTGACGATCAAGTCGGACACGTTGTCATGCATGTCAAGCATCTTGCGAAGAAAATGGTCTATCTCTCGTTTCCGCATAACCACTCCCCTGAAGCCAGAAGGTGTCTCCCGCTACCGGGCCCACACTCAGCATGCCCGGGACCGGATTCAGCTCCGGTGATACCTCCGGGGGACCTGCTCGATGTCTTGAGTAATCCTGCCTCGCTTTCCCTGCCATTCAGACTCGGATCAGACCTCGGTGAAATCTGCAGGAGGCGTCCGCAGGAAGGGCCGGAATTTCTCCTTGTCTTCGCACTTCATGTACGCCTCCTCCGGGCTGATCCGATGGGCTTTAAGATGACCCATGATGGCGTCATCGAGACTCTGCATGCCGTACTTTTTGCCGGTCTGGATCGCCGTGGGGATCTGATAGCTCTTGTTCTCGCGGATCAGTGCCCGTACCGCATGGGTGGCGATGAGAATCTCAGGGCAGCAGATACGCCCGGGAATGTCGATCCTCTTAAACAGGCTCTGGGCGATCACCGCACGGATACCGTCCGCCAACATTGACCGAATTTGGAGTTGCTGGTTTTCCGGAAAGACCTCGATGATGCGATCCACGGTCTTTGGGGCGCTCGTCGTATGGAGAGTGGAAAATACCAGGTGGCCCGTGGCCGCAGCCTCGATGGCGAGGGAGATGGTCTCCAGATCACGCATCTCGCCAACGAGGATGATATCAGGGTCCTCCCGGAGGGCACCCCGGAGGGCGGCGGCGAAGGATTTTGTGTGAGTGAACACCTCTCGGTGGTTGATGACGCAGCTCTTGCTCTCGTGGACGAACTCGATCGGGTCCTCGACGGTAATGATATGGTCTTTCCGCTTCCGGTTGGCCTCATCGATGATAGCCGCCAGGGTGGTCGACTTGCCGCTACCAGTGGGGCCGGTCACTAGTACGAGGCCCCTGGGGAGCATGGCGACTCGTGCCACAACCTGCGGCAGTCCCAATTGCTCGACGGTCAGGATCTCGCTCGGGATCTCCCGGAACGCCGCCCCGATTCCGTCCCTGTGCTGGTAGAAATTGGCCCGGTAGCGCGCCAGGCCAGGAATCTCGTAGGCGAAATCAACATCTCCCGTCTCCTCGAAGACTTTTATCTTATCTTCCGAGGTGATCTCGTAGAGCATCGCCTTGAGTTCGTCATTCTCCAGAACCCGGTATTTGACCCGCTCCAGGTCGCCTCGGATCCGAATCACGGGCTGCTGCCCCGCAACCAGGTGGAGATCGGATGCCTTTTGATCATGCACCAGCTTAAAAAACGCGTCAATTCGCGCCATGGTTAGCTCTCCCACCCCGACGAGAATGTCTTCAAGGTTTGACCGATTTCCCTTCTATCATCAACGAGATCCTTATCCTCCCCGTTGGCTGCGAGAGCGATGGACCCCTTTCACCCCGTCTTCAAGCGCTCCTTGAGCGTCCGCACAGCCAGAAGCGCCTCAATTCCGGAGATGGTCTCCATGGGGCGAAATTCGCGGCCCCGCGTGTCAACGGGCTTCATGATTCCGAGACTCGTACAGGCCATCACCGCGTCGAAGTAGGGGAGGTTATTCCCCACATCGACAAAAGGTGAAAATATCCCGGTGAACCGGGAAACCCGTCTGTCGTCTCCCCTCGCCTTCGCGAGAATATCCTCCATCATCACGGCAAAGGCAGCCCGGGTGACCAACTCATCTGGACGAAAGGTCTGATCAGGATAGAGCTCGAGTCCCCGAACTCCCAGATACAGTACCGCCTCCACATCTTGCCGCAGAGGGTGAGTCCCCATATCCAACACCGCTGCTGGCTGCGCCGCGGCTTCCGTTTGCTGCCCGGTTGCGGGCGCTGTTCGTGACGGGTGGGAATTCCTGTTGTCAACTCTGGCACATACTTCGTCAAGCCTGAGTTCTTGCACAAACAGTGCCGCGGCCTCCCCTCGAGTCAAGGCCTCAGCTAGGGCGATCTGTTTTCCTATCGTGGTGCTGGGGGCGGCCCGCTGGATTTTCTCCAGGAGTGCCCAGGATCGATCAGCCTCGATGCTGTAGTCACTGTCGAGATCAAGGACCTTGCGGTACATGCGGGCAGCGTCACTGAATCGGTAGCCCTTCTTGTACGCCTCCCCCATGAAGAAGTACGGG
>JAGFXI010000162.1 GCA_017861095.1 Deltaproteobacteria bacterium
AGGCATCTGTCTGTCGAAGGGCCTGGGGGCGCCGGTAGGCTCGGTGCTATGCGGCTCCCACCCCTTTGTCAGCGAGGCCCGCCGGATCCGCAAGATGCTCGGGGGTGGGATGAGGCAGGTGGGCATCCTCGCTGCGGCAGGGATTCACGCCCTC
Source organism: Deltaproteobacteria bacterium (assembly GCA_017861095.1). Classification (GTDB taxonomy): domain Bacteria; phylum Desulfobacterota; class Syntrophobacteria; order BM002; family BM002; genus JAGFXI01. The sequence goes on from JAGFXI010000162.1 coordinate 155, forward strand.
CACCACCATGTGGACCGCCTGGTGGAAGATCATGACAATGCCAGAAGACTTGCCCGCGGCCTCGCCCTGATGCCGGGCATACGGCTCGATCCGGACCAGGTCGTCACCAATATCGTGATTTTTGACGTGGCGGAGACCGGGCTTGGCGCCCGCCAAGTGGTGGAGCGCCTGGCCAGCGCAGGGGTCCTCGTGATCGCCTTCGGCCCCACCACCGTCCGGGCCGTGACCCATCTCGACGTGTCCGTTACCGCTATCGACAGGGCCCTGGAGATCATGGCCCGTTGCTTTGCCACAGCCCCATGCGCCGCATCGTGACCCTCCTCTCCGACTTCGGCACCCGCGATCATTACGTGGCGGCCATGAAAGGCGTGCTCCTCGGCATCAATCCCGCCCTCATCCTCGTGGATATTACCCACGAGGTCACCCCCCACAATGTCCGTGAGGCGGGATTCCTGCTGGCCGCAGCCTTCGATTTCTTTCCCGCTGGCACTATCCACCTGGCGGTGGTGGACCCGGGGGTAGGCGGCGAGCGCCGGGCTCTCGCTGCGGCCGGAGCCCGACACCTCTTCGTCGGGCCGGATAATGGAGTCTTTGATCGCACCTTCGCCCTCGAACCGCCCCGTGTTGTTGTCTCCCTGGAAAATCCCGACTATCGGCGCCCCCAGGTAAGCCCCACCTTTCACGGCCGCGATATCTTCGCCCCGGCAGCGGGTCATCTCTCCCTGGGCGTGCCTCTCGAGAAGCTCGGACCCGTCATCTCCGATCGGATCCAGACCGCCTCCCGACGTCGCCTCGGAAAGGAAGATCGGGTCGAAGGGGAGATCATCCATGTCGATCGGTTCGGCAATCTCATCGCCGATATCGAGATCCCCCCTGACGAACGACTGGAGTCGGACCTCGAGGTCTCGGTCGGGGGCCGACGGATGCTCGTGGGTCCCAGGACCTACGACGAGGCACCACCCGGAGAAGCTTTTGCCATGAGGGGCAGCAGCGGCCACCTCGAGGTGGCGGTCCGGCAAGGAAGCGCCCTGGAGGTGCTGGGGCGGGGCGTTGGCACCCCGGTATGCGTCCATCGAGGGAAGAGATAGGAGCTGCTATGGGCCAGAATCAACTCCTCGACGAGCTGAAACAGGCGGCCCTCTTCTCGCGCCTCGATCAGCCGAGTCTCGTGGATCTGGGACGCATCGCCCGAGTGCGCCGGACCGATCCCGAAGAGGTGCTCTTTGCCGCCGGCGACCGCGCTACCGGCTTCTTCGTTCTCCTCGAGGGAAAAGTCAAACTCTACAAGATCTCTACGGAGGGCAAAGAATATATTCTGCGAGTGGTTCGATCTGGAGAGACCTTTGCCGAGGCTGCGGCCTTCTCCGGCCTCAGATACCCGGTCTTCGCCGAGGCGTTGGAGCCCTGCCGTCTTGCCCACTTCGAGGTTAACGAATTCCGCCGTCTCGTCCAGCGCAGCCCCCAACTCGCCCTCAATATGATCGCCACCATGGCCGAACTTCTCCACACCCTGACGGCAAAGATCGAGGATCTCTCCCTGCGCGAGGTGGGGGCGCGACTTTGCCGTCACTTCCTCGAGCTGGCCCAGCAGGAGTTTGGCACCCCTAAGGACGGCCAGACCCTGAAGCTGGAGACCACCAAGACCGCCCTCGCCGCACGGCTCGGGACCATAAGCGAGACCCTCTCCCGCACCTTTAGGAAGCTCCAGCAGAACGGCCTCCTGCGGGTGGAGCGAAACCGGGTCACCCTCTTGGATTGTCGCCGCCTCCGGGATGTCGCCGAAGGCGATCTCAAGCTTTGATAAGCGAGGGGTTTACATCCCCCCGTTTCGTGATTACGTTTTGTGCGCAAAATTGTGTGATAGACAGAGGCGTATAAGATTTCAGCGAGTCAAGGCTCGTGTTCACTATATTTGGAGGCAGAGACCATGTCACGCAGTGATCTGTCGCATCGGATGGCATTCCCGCCCATCCTGTTCGGTTACCGCAATCCCCTTTCTCGAGCCGCTAGAGCTTCCACGGGTGCTGAGAGCGAGATCCCGCCGGACCCGGATCTCGCCGCAACGCGCGACCCCTGGAGAGATGGCGACAAGGGAGGTCATCCAGAGGGTGAATTGGACCCACGGATTCCAAAGATCATGGAAGAGGTGATGCGCTACATTCGCAACATCGATATCAACACCCTTTAGCCTTGCCACGCAAGCGGTCTTGAAGCCCGCAACAAAGAGGCTCTTTCGTTGTTCGGCACGTCGTCGGCAACCCCCTCCATTCGCGAGCACCATGGGGCACACCTACCGCAAGTCCCTCTTTTCAACCGCGCGCCGAACCTGATCGAGGACGATGGAGACCTCGTTGCTCACCGGCCCTTCACTCAGGGCATGTCTCTTCAAGGAAGAACTGATCTCGATTAGGGGGGGAAGAGAGACCGCCGAAAGCACCGCAGGATCTCCTGTCGCCGCCAACTCTTGCGGAGAGCCGTGGAACACGAGGCGGCCTGCGGCAAGAACCGCCACGGTCGTCGCCCACGGGAGAAATAGCTCGAGCTCGTGGGCGATGACGACCATGGCCCGGTCCTGGCGCAGCCGTTGCCGCAGGAGTTCCGCCAATCGCCTTCGCTCCCTCCCGTTCAGCCCGGTAAGAGGCTCATCTAGGACCAGAACCTGGGGTTCCAGCGCCAGCACGCTCACCAGGGCGACCTTCCGTTGTTGCCCTGAACTTAGCTGACGGGGCGACCGACGGGCGACAGCTTCGAGCGGCAGGTCCAGCTCGTGGGCAACCTTCGCAAGGCGGGTCCGTATCGCTTCCTCATCCAAGCCGAGGCCGAGGTGAAGTCCCCACCTGAGCTCCTCCCAAACGGAGTCCGCAAAAAACTGCCGTTCGGGATATTGAAATGCCATCGCCACCTGGCCCGAAGCGGAAGTGGACCGTTGCTCCGTGCCGTAGAGATCCTCGCCTTTGAGTCGTACCGTGCCTTGGCTGGGACGTTCCAGCCCGGCCACGATGCGCGCCAGGGTGGTTTTCCCGCTCCCACTCGGCCCGGTGATCAGAACGGTCTCGCCCGCCTCGACTCCCACAGTGACGGAACGTAGCGCCCAGCGCGACGGTGCCGAACCGGCCTCAAAAGTGTGGCTGATATCGATCGCTTTGAGCATCGCTCAGTCAGTCCTCCTCGCCTCATCCACTCCGATAAAACTAAGGAGCTGTCGCGAGCTCATTATCTCCGTTCCCGCCATCAGGTTCGCCCTCGCCAGCTCCTCACCGAGCCGAACCAGAGGCGGCACCTCCAGCCCCAGGCGATCGATAAGAGAATCCTCTCGGAAAAAGGCCATGGGGGGCCCGTCGAAGACCACCCTGCCGCGCTCCAACGCGACAACGCGGGAGACGTTGACCACCTCGTCCAGCTGGTGAGTGGTCTGAACCAGGGTGCAACCCTCCTCTTTTCTGATTTCTCCAAAGAGAGCGAGCAGGTCATCGCGGGCATGGCCATCGACCATGGAAAGGGGATCATCGAGGAGAAGGCATCTCGCTCTCAAGGCTAGCGCCCCTGCAAGAATCAACCTCTGCTGCTCACCCCCAGAGAGGTGATGGCTCAGGTCCCGCGCCCGTTCCCAGAGCCCCACCCGGCGCAAAGCTTGCTCCGCGCGCCGGCGAATGGTCTCGATGTCGAGGCCGGCCTGTTCCAAGCCAAAGCCCACATCCTCAGCCACCACCGGAGAGACGATTTGATTCTCCGGATTGGCGAAGACGAAGGCAGCAAAGGGGTTGAGTTCCTGGAGCGGAGCACCGTTTATTCGGACCTCGCCAGCCTCCGGACGAAGAAGTCCTTTCATCACCTTGAGAAGGGTGGTCTTCCCTGCGCCGGAGGGACCGACCAAGCCGACCCACTCGCCGGAAGTGATCCTGAGACTGAGTTCGGTAAAGAGGAGATCACCGCGGCGATGGCCATACCTGAAGGTGATGTTGTCAAGTTCGATCTCCACCATGCTCCAAGGATACACGGGATTGTCCGAGAATCAAGGCCATTGCACAGGCCCGTGGTCGAGGACCCTCACACCCGCCCTCACGTCGTCCACCGGGGTCTACTCCCCCGCAGGATACTGAAAAACCCTGCTCTAGCACTAGCCAGAGCGCGAGACCGGGCAATCTCGGCGGCAGGTCTTCATAGTCGCGCTAACACGCAGGCAGGGCCTCACCGCTATCCTATCAATGACGCGACCACGCCGTGGCGTGGCGCGCTTCTGGAGCAGATCACTCTGCCTCGCGCCATCCGATCGCGGCTGGCCTGTCCCGGGGCGGCTACAGGCAAGCCGCTCCCACAACGTTCCCCCTCACAGAGCCTACCGCTCGGAGACAAGGACGGCCATCTCCACGATCTCGCAACGGCGTCTCGTGCATAATCCGGGCTGACGAAAAGAGAGGGGATGGAATATCCTCGGCGGGGAAAAAAGACGGGGCGGCAGGTCGCCGCCCCGTCCGATCACTCCAGTGCTGTTACTCGCCCTTCTGAGCCTCCTCGAGAGGAGTGGGCTCGGCAGGTGTTCCAGACCCCTTGCTCTCTTCCGGCTGACTGGTCTCGGCGGGTGGGGCTGCCTCTTTTTCCTTCTTCCCCTTCTTTTCCTTTTTCTCTTTGGCGAGCTTAGCCGGAACGCCCTTCTTGCGCGCCGGCGCTGCAGCCCCCTCTTTCTTTCCCTTCCGCTTCTTTTTCTTCTTTTCCGTCTCGCCTGCTACCAGCTCGATGATGCTGATCGGGGCACCGTCGCCAGGCCGGAATCCCACCTTCACCGTGCGCGTGTATCCCCCGGTCCGCGCCTGGTAACGCTGCGCCAGGTCGCTGAAGAGCTTCGCCACCACATTCTTATCCCGGACAACCTGGAGGGCCTGGCGCCTGGCGTGCAGGTCTCCCCGCTTGCCCAGGGTGATCATCCAGTCGGCCCAGCGCCGAATCTCCTTGGCTTTGGCATCGGTGGTGTATACCCGCTCGTGCTGCAAGAGAGAGGTGACCATGTTTCGAAACATAGCCAGCCGATGGCTCGTAGTACGGTTCAGTTTTCTGCCGCTTACGCTGTGTCGCATCTATTCCTGTTCCTTTCGCGCCTCGATTTCTTCACGGGAGGGGAAACTTTCCAGCTTCATCCCCAGCGACAGGTTCATCTCGGTCAGAATCTCCTTGATCTCGTTGAGCGATTTCCGCCCGAAATTCTTGGTCTTCAGCATCTCGGCCTCGG
>JAGFXI010000163.1 GCA_017861095.1 Deltaproteobacteria bacterium
AGCTCTGCAGCCTCCGCCGGACGGGCCTGCTGGGAGAGGAAGGCGGTGAGTTCCGTGTCGCCCATCGTGTATTGAGCGGTGAACACCGAACGGAAACGGTCGAAACCGAAGGCATCGGCGGCAAGAAGGGAAATGGTCTCCCGCTTGAGGTGCTCTGCCGGAAAGAGGGCGAGTTCGGCCATTCCTTCCCGGCTGGCCTTCACCTTCTCCACCACACCTCGCCCAAGGGCCGGGAGAATCTCGGCCGCACCTTTGCCAAGGGCCGGGGCGATCACCTCCGCATAGTACTGCCCATGAACGAAGAAGAGGGCATCCTCGGTCGTGTAGGCGAAGTCCCCGAGATCGATCCTTTGTCCATCCTCCCGTCGCTGCACGCTGTACACGGCGAAGGCGTTCTTGCTCGAGCCCATGTCGTAGAGGAAAAACTCCAGCCAGGCCTGGGGATTGCCTTTCCGTGAGAACCGCTGGGTGAGAAGCTGAACGAACCCCGCGGCGAGGTAGAGTTCCGCCTTGCCGTCGATCTTCTCCGAGAGGGTTTCGGGGCCGAAAGTCTCAGGTTGTGAGAGAGCCACCAGCCCTTCGGGGGCGAGGGCACGAAGATCCGGCCGCGGGGCGGCCGAAGGGGACGAGCTTTCGGGCTGGAGCGCGTTGGGTGTCAGAACCGCCGCGTTGTAGCGAAACTGGGTGAGGAATAGGCTACCAGCCGTCACCACGAGGAGGAGCAGAATGGCATAGCCGATGAGGGTTTCGGTCTTGCCGGGGGTTCGGGCCATCGCTTGAAGACATCCTTTGAGGGTGGAGAGGAAAGGTTTCAGCCTCCCAGTGCTGCCAAGTCTAACCGGCACAAGGTGATTCGGCTAGTCTCTCAATGGGCCGCAACGGGAGAAGCCCCTCCGACGCCCTTGCGAAAGAGCAGGCATAACGGCACAAGGGCGGCGGTCATCCACGCGAGGATATAGAAGGTGTCGTTGAAGGCCAGCATATTGGCCTGACGGAGCACCTCGCGGTAAACGACAGCCAGCACCGTGGTGGAATTCGCCATGTCAGCGTGATAGGTACGGAGCCACTGGAGGATCTGTTCGTACCGGATCTGAAAAGCGGGGTTGTAGGGGGTCACGTGCTCGACGAGGAAGCTCTGATGAAACTGCGCCCTCTGCGAAAGCAACGTGGCGCTGAAGGCCACTCCGAAGCTCCCACCGAGATTGCGGAGCAGGTTGAAAATACCTGAGGCATTTCCCATCGCCTCCCGGGGAATGGTCATGTAGGTCGCCGTGGCGAGGGGGACGAAGAAGAGGCCCAAGCCGAAGCCCTGCGTGAAGCGAGGAAAGGCGATATCCACGAAGCTCGCCTCAAGATTGAACCGTGACATCATCCAAATCGATGAGGCCATGATCGCGAGCCCCAAAGCGAGGAGGTTTCTCGGCCTTACACCCCTCCGCATCAGGATGCCGGCAATAGGCATAATGAAGAAGCTCGCCACACCCCCAGGCCCGAGGACGAGACCCGCCCAGAACGCAGTGTAATTCATCAAATTCTGGGCATAGAGGGGCAGAAGCACGAAGCTCCCGAACATGCAGCCGAAGCCGGTGAACATGTTGATGTTCCCGGCGAGGAAGTTGCGATCCCGGAAAACGCGAAGATCGACCACGGGATGCTCTGCGCGAAGCTCCACGATGACGAAAATAATGAGGGCTGCCACCGCGACGATGCTCAACAAGACGATGAAGTTGGAGGCAAACCAGTCCTCCCGCTCGCCCTTGTCCAGAACAATCTGGAGAGAGCCAAGACCCAGCGTAAGCAGAAACAGGCCCCAGCTGTCGATGTGGATGCGCTTCCGCTTTATGTACGCCGGGTCGAAGACGAAGAGCATCGCGAGAGCCACGGCCACGATCCCGATGGGGAGGTTGATGTAGAAGACCCAACGCCAGCTGAGGTTGTCGGTGATCCAGCCCCCCAACACGGGACCGATGATCGGGGCCATGACTACTCCCATACCGAAGACGGCCATTGCCAGCCCATGTTCGATTACGGGAAAGGTCTCGAGGAGAATCGCCTGGGAGAGGGGCTGCAAGCCGCCCCCGCCCAAGCCCTGGAAGATGCGGGCGATGATGAGGACCGGTAAGGACGGGGCGGCGGCACAGGCCATAGAGCTGACGGTGAAGGTGATGATGGAAAACAGCAGGTAGCGCTTCCGACCAAAAACGCTCGCGAGCCAGCCGGTGATGGGAATGATGATGGCGTTGGAGACCAGGTAGGAGGTGAGAACCCAGGTGACCTCATCCAGGCCGGCGTTGAGACTGCCCTGGATGTGCGGCAAGGACACATTGACAACGCTGGTGTCCATGACCTCGATAAAGGTAGGCACCATGACGGTCAGCGCCACCACCCACTTGTTCACCGCCGGGTGTTTAGGTGAGTCGGTCATAGGGTCAAGGTCTTTTGGCCTGGGGCACCAGGACCGGGCCGCTTCGGTTTCTGCTGTTGACGGTCACCAGGAGGGAGGCTCCCATGCGTAAGGGATACTGAGGTGGCGGGGGTTCGTCCAGCGCGATCTTCACCGGGACCCGCTGCACTACCTTGATCCAGTTACCGGTGGCGTTTTCGGGCGGCAGAAGAGAGAAGGCGGCTCCGGTTCCGGCGCGAATGCCCACCACCTTGCCACGGTAGGTGTATCCCGGGTACGTGTCCGCCTCGATGGTGGCCGGCTGACCGATACGAATGTTCTCCAACTGGGTCTCCTTGAAGTTCGCTTCTACGTAGGCTTCCTGGAGCGGCACCACCGCCATGAGGGGCTGGCCGGGCTGGACACGATCCCCCACCTGGACACTCTTCTGGGCGATATAGCCGCCAATAGGCGCAACGATGGTGCAGTATGAGAGGTTCAGCCTGGCGGTCTCCAGGGCCGCCTTCGCCTCTTCCATCTGTCCCTTCAGGGCGGCAAGGTTGTACGTCTGGGCCTCCACCCGGTAGCGGTCACTCTTGGTTCCCCGGAGTTGCGCCTGGGACCGCTCTACATCCTGATCACTAGCGTCAATTGACGCCCTCACCGCCGCCATTTCCGCGCCACTAGCATTCAGCTCTTCCTTGGTCTTCACCATGAGTGTGTAGGCGTTGTCCCGCTGCTGCTCCGAGACGGCGCCACTCTGGAACAGGCTGTCGAACCGCCGGTAGTCACGTTCCGCTTTATCCGCGTCTGCTTGTGCCGCTATGCGTCTCCTCTCGAGCTCCTCAAGCCGGAACTCTGCTTCCCGCTTCTTATCCCGCGCTCCCTGAAGGGTATTGGTTGCCGCCTGGATCTGGGCCGCTGTCTGCGTATCCGTCGGAGAAATGGTAACGGCCTGGGCCTTGACCTCCCCTTGGCGCTTCGCGAGAGTTCCCTCCGCTTGCTCCAGCATGGCCTGGTAGTCCCGGGGATCCAGCTCCACGAGGATCTGTCCGGCGGTAACCGGCTGGTCGTTCTCCACGAGGACGCGAAGCACAGTGCCTGGAACACGGCTGCTGATCCGGGAGCTGTCGGCCATGACGTAGGCGTTATCGGTGCTCTCCCGGTAACGACCGAAGACCGCCCAGTAAAAGGCCCAGACAATGGTGGAGACGCCGACGATCACGCCTACCAAAAGAAGCCTCTGGTTGCGTCGCTGGTTATTCGACTTGGCTGGAGTTGTCTCCATTCCCTCTCCCGCGGATCAAGCACAGCATGGTCCAGTCACGTGAGCCTGCAATGGAAAGCGTTGAGCCGGCCCCGGGAATGAGAGCACACTATCGGTCGCTCCCCGTCGCTGTTCGCCTACTCTTCGCTGGTACCGATGATGAGATCATCAAGCGATCTCTTCGGGACGTGGTGGACCCCGTTCTCGTCCCGCCAGTACCTGAAATCACCATCGGGCCCAAGCGGTTCCAGCACGACACTATCCTTGGGCTTGCCCAGAGCGATCGTAAGAAGGATCTCGAGATGCTCCGGGATGTTCAAGACACCCCGCAGCTCATTCCTCTTGATCGAACCGACGATACATCCCCCGAGCCCCCTCTCTACGGCTCCGAGGAGAATGCTCTGGCAGGCGATCCCGTGATCGCACCCCACCGAGGCGGCGATTTTCGTGTCTCCGAGAACGATGATGTACGCTGCCGGGCGCTCTCCTTCCGCCGGACCGCGCCAGTTTTTCAGGTAAACCGCCCAGGTGAGGGTCCGAAAAATCTTCTCGTTCGTGTTTGACTCCACGGAAAGAAAATATTTGAGGGGCTGCCGATTGCCGCCCGATGCCGAGAGCCGGGCGAGATCGACGAGCTCTCGAAGGGTCTCCAGCTCGATGCGAACCTCCTCGTAGAATCGCCGATAGCTCCTGTTTCTCTGTACCAACTCGCGGATCATAGTGCTCTCCCCATCTTGACCGCACGACTCGGGGAAAGTAATTTTTGCGATCGCAGCAGCCGGTTCGTGCATAATGCGGGCTAGTATCTCACAGGGAACCCTTCACGACAAGGTACCCGCGTCCCGCCCGGGCATCTGTTTTCCTCTTCGCCCGCACCACATGGAACGCATTGGGGGATGATGAGTTACAATCATAGCGGGCTACTTTGATAACGTAGTCTCCCCTCCCTTCGGCGGAGGGTGCGCAGGGCATAGCTAACTCAGGGGAGGAACGCTCATGGTTGCCGCGAGGATGATACTCGCCGTCTCTCTTCTCCTCTGCGCCGCCGGTTGCGCCGAAGGGCAGAGGCTTCCACCCGAAGAAAGGCGCACGGTCTATATCGCCCAAGGGTTTGAGGGCTCTGTGCTTGAGCGCTATGCCCCGGTTTTTCTCACCCATGGATATGGGGAGCCTTACAATCGGATCGGTAAACCGACGGCGACCATGGACGAGCATGGTCGCGAACAGATCTCCGTCGATCCCACGCGACCGATCATATACTACCTGATCCGAACCTTTTCGACACAAAAGGGTACATACACCAATCTCATCTACCGGGTCCACTTCCCTGAGGTTCCCTTTAGCCTCATCCCGTTTCACCTCACCGCCGGGAGGAACGTCGGCCTCCTCGTCGTGGTCACCCTTGACGCCCGGGACTTACCGGTGCTCGTCACCACAGTCCATACCTGCGGTTGTTACGTTGCCGTAATTCCAACATCATTTCTGGCCCGGGATTCCTTCCCGCCAGAATGGAGGGATGAACCCCTGGAGGTGTGGGGCGAGCGCCTTCCCGCGCGCCTAGAATACGGGAGCAGAGAGCATCCGCGGCTCCTAGTGCAGGTACGCCCGGGGGTGCACAGGGTCACCAACCTGGAGATTGTGGACGAGCGCAGTCTGCTGCCGTCCCCGGCAGTCACGGTGGTAAGAGCGCCACTGATGCCCGTGGGCGAGCTGGACCG
>JAGFXI010000164.1 GCA_017861095.1 Deltaproteobacteria bacterium
CTCAAACGGGCCGACAGGCCCTCTGCCTACTGCCTCCTGCCCGCCGGGATCTACTCTGTGCTCCATGCCCTATGATGCCCTCCGCGCTTGCTACATCTCCACCCCTGCAACCGCCGCCTGGCAGTCGGGGCAGCGGCCGTTCTTGATGCCGTAATGGCCGATGGAGAAGCCGTACCGGTCGACAAGAAGCTTGCCGCAGTTGTGGCAGAAGGTGTTCTCGCCCTGGTCACCGGGAATGTTTCCGGTGTAGACGTAGTGGAGCCCGGCCTGGAGGCCGATCTCCCGGGCCCGTCGGAGCGTGGCCACCGGCGTGTGGGAAACGGTGGTGAGACGGTAGGTTGGGTGAAACCGGCTCACATGCCAGGGAGTCTCGGGCCCGAGCTCCACGATGAACCTGGCGAGGTCCCGGAGTTCCTCGTTGCTGTCGTTCAGCCCGGGAATTATGAGGGTGGTGATCTCCACCCAGATCCCGAGGGCCTTCATCTTCCTAAGGGACTCGAGCACGGGCTCCAGCCTAGCCCCGCACTGCTCTTTGTAAAACGTATCGGTGAAGGCCTTGAGGTCCACGTTGGCCGCGTCCAGCAAGGGATGGATGGTCTCTAGGGCCTCGGGCGTCATGTAGCCGTTGCTGACGAAGATATTCCTTAACCCCGCCGACCGGGCGAGGCGGGCCGTCTCGAAGGCGTACTCGAAGAAAATCGTGGGCTCCGTGTAGGTGTAGGAGATGGAGCGGCAGCCGCTCTTTCGAGCAGTCTCCACGACCTGCTCGGGCGGGAATTCCCCGCCGATGATGCGGGTCAGATCGCGGGGCATTTGGGAGATGTCGGCATTCTGGCAGAATAGGCAGCGGAAGTTACAGCCCACCGTGGCAATGGAGTAGCTTCGACTCCCGGGCTGAAAGTGAAAGAGGGGCTTCTTCTCCACCGGGTCCACGTTCCGGGCTACGGCCCGGGCGTATACCAGCGTCTGGAGCCGGCCGCCCTGATTCTCGCGGACGCCGCAGATTCCCCGCTTGCCTTCCTTGATGAGGCATCGGTGGGCGCAGAGGCGACACTGGACCTTGCCCTCCTCGAGGCTCTCGTAGAGCATTGCCTCTCTCACGGCATCACTCCTCTCAGTAGGCACCGCCGAACTGTCTCCTCCGTCTGATATCGCGGGGCCTTACCTGGTCGGCGGAGCTTCCCTTACCCCGTCAGCGCCCGCGGCGGCTGGTTCTCGTCCCAAGTCGGCGGCAGGAAGAATGCCTTGAGTGTTCCCTGAGGTATCTGGCCGTGTGGCTGCCCGAGGGGCACCGTCAGCGGCTCCTTGCAGGCGATCATGCGGTAGCACATATCCACGCTCATCACGATCAGCCGACCGCAGGGGTTGTACTGGAAAAAGGCCTGACCCTCCAACGACCGAGTCACCTGCATGAAGGGGCGCGGGAAAAAGGGCACGGTGCCCCAGCGAATCGGGTTCGGCCCGATGATCTTCTGGACTATTTCCTTGAGCTCCCAGACGCTGAAGAAGCGAGCGTGCCGATAGAAGGTATCTCCGAGCCATCCCCTCAGGCGCCGATGGAGACTCATAAGGGCGTAACGGTTGAGTACCCCGAGGACCAGGCGGCGCCGGGTTACCCGGATGGCCTCTACCAGGGCGTCCTCGGGTTTATCGAGGAACTCCAGGGTGTTGATCATTATGGAGAGGTCGAATTCATTGTCCGCAAAGGGCAGGTGCTCGGCCCAGCCGTGGGTCAGCTCCACGCCAGGATGGAGTCGCCGGCGCGCCTGCTCCAGCATGGCGGCACTGGGGTCAAGGCCGGTGAGAAGAAGGCCGATGCCCTGAAACGAGGAGAGGTGAAGACCGGTGCCGCAGCCGATATCGAGGAGCCGCTCCCCGGGACGAGGCTCGAGGAGGCGGTGGATGAGAGAGCGCTCCAGGCTCAGGGTCTCTTTTCCCCACCGCCCCTGATACCAATCCTCATAGTGCTCGGCACTGCGACGATCGAAGAGAAACCCCACCAGGCTACCTCAAAACTCTTCCTTGAAAACCGCGCCTTTCGCCCCGGAGCTCACCATCTTGCTGTACCGGTAGGCATACCCTTCCTTGATCTTTGGCTCGGGGGGCCGCCAGCCCTTGCGGCGGCGTTTGATCTCGGCGGCCGGCACTTTCAGGTTCAACCGTTTGGCGGGAATGTTGATCTCGATGACATCACCTTCTTCAACGAAAGCGATCAGCCCCCCGTCCGCCGCCTCCGGCGACACGTGGCCGATGGCGGCTCCCTTGCTACCGCCGCTGAACCGACCGTCGGTGATGAGGGCAACGTCGCCTCCGAGGCCCATGCCGACGATGGCCGAGGTGGGGGTGAGCATCTCCCGCATGCCCGGGCCGCCCTTGGGTCCCTCGTAGCGGACGACTATCACATCTCCCTTCCGGATCTGACCCCCGAGAATGGCATCGGTCGCTTCCTCCTCGGAGTCGAACACCCGCGCCCTCCCCGCGTTCACCAGCATCTCCGGGGCCACGGCGGACTGCTTCACCACCGCGCCTTCCGGGGCCAAATTACCGAAGAGGATGGCGATGCCGCCTTCGGCGTGATAAGCGCGATCAAGGGTGCGGATCACCTCGGGATCCGCGACCTGGACACCCTTAAGGTTCTGGCCCAATGATTTCCCGGTGACGGTGAGGACCTTCGGGTGGATGAGCTTCGCCGATGCCAGCCTCGCCATGACCGCCTGCACCCCGCCCGCTGCATCCAGATCCTCGAGACGATGAGGGCCGGCGGGGCTGAGGCTGCAGAGATGCGGCACACGGGCGCTGATCTTGTTGAAGCTCTCCAGGCTGAGATCGATCTTTGCCTCCCGGGCAATGGCAGGCACATGGAGGACGGTGTTCGTCGAGCAGCCGAGGGCCATATCCACGGCGATGGCGTTTTCGAAGGCGTCCTGGGATGCAATCTGTCGCGGAGTAATGCCCTTGTCGATGAGCCGCATGATCTGCATTCCCGCTTCCTTGGCCAGGCGATAGCGGGCCGCAGCGACCGCCGGGATGGTGCCGTTCCCGGGGAGGCCGAGACCCAGGGCCTCGGTGAGGCAGTTCATGGAATTGGCGGTGAACATGCCGGCGCAGGAGCCGCACCCGGGGCAGGCGCAATCCTCCATCCTGGTCAGCTCCTCCTCGGCGAGCCTCCCCGCTTTGACGCCGCCCACTCCTTCGAAGACCGTGATCAGGTCGATCACCCTCCCGCCCAGGCGCCCGGCAAGCATGGGTCCGCCGCTCACCACGATGGTCGGGATATTCAGCCGGAGGGCCGCCATGAGCATGCCCGGGACAATCTTGTCGCAGTTCGGGATCATCACCAGTCCGTCGAAGGGGTGGGCCTTCGCCATAATCTCCACCGAGTCGGCGATAAGCTCCCGGCTGCACAGGGAATACTTCATGCCTTCGTGGTTCATGGCGATGCCGTCGCACACCCCGATGGTGCTGAATTCGATGGGCGTACCTCCCGCCAGCCGGACCCCGGCCTTGACCGCCTGGGCGATCTTGTCAAGGTGGATGTGCCCGGGAATGATCTCGTTGGCGGAGTTGGCAATCCCCACCATGGGTCGCCGGATCTCCTCGTCGGTGAGACCCATGGCCTTGAAGAGGGAGCGATGGGGTGCCTTCTCCAGTCCTTTTTTCATGGCATCACTGCGCATGCTGACTCCTCCGTTGCGGTGATAGGATCTCTCGTGACTGGGCAGTATACGAGGAAACAGGACTGCTTCAGTAGAGCTACTCTAGAACAAAACCCTAGGGTCATCAAGGACAAAAGTAAACCTTGACAGCCCCAACTGATACGTGTAGCTTGAAAATTAGATATATCTTTCCTCCCTGGCATTAGGACAGGCGACGTGGATCAGTACAAGGCCCTGTACCCCATCGGCATCGTGGCAGAGCTCCTCGATATCCACCCGCGCACCCTGAGGATCTACGAACGCGAGGGACTTATCAGGCCGGCCCGACGGAGCGGGAAACGCTTTTACTCCAATAACGACCTCCAGTGGCTCACATGCCTCCGCCGACTCATCCACGAAGAAGGGCTGAACATCGCCGGCATAAAGAAGCTCCTGACCCTCGCCTCCTGCTGGGAGATCCGTCACTGCCCGGAGGAGGATAGGAAGAGCTGCCCGGCCGTCCTGGATTTCCCCGTGCCTTGCTGGGAGCTGAAGCCGAGATCTTGTCAGCACAAGGGACTGGACTGCCCCAACTGCAAGGTCTACATCACCAAGAAGGAGCGCCTCATTTCCGAGAGATGCCCAGAGGCTCTCCCCGTGCCCTCTTCTCCCGGACGAGCAACACCGCACGTGTGAAGCTGCCATACCTCGCGCCCTTGACTGCCCGTGTCCGGACCTCTATAATCAATCCATACAATTCGTCAAGTGCTTGAATCTTCACGTCTTTACCGTGTTCGGCGGTTCACGTCGGGGAAGGATTTCTCTGAGGCCGAAACGCGCACCGGTCTCATCCGGCTGAGTGACGTTGTTGGAGAGTGAGCCTTCGACCGGAGTTGCCATGTATACGGTGGGAATTGATATCGGTTCGGTGAGCATCAACTGCATCGTCCTGAACGATGAACGGGGCATTGTCTACGAGTTCCCGTACCGGCGTCACTTCGGTAGGGTGGAACCCCAGCTCGCCGAGCTCCTAAGCCAGCTCTATGAGCGGTTCTCGCCGGAGGAGATCCGCGCTGTCGCTATGACCGGAAATCACGGGAAGATCCTGGCCCAAAGGCTCGGGCTCCCCTATGAGTATGACTCAGTAACCCAGGTGCTCGGGGTGCTCCATCTCGTCCCGGAAGCGGCCAGCATCATCACCATGGGCGGCCAGGACGCGGCGCTCTTCCGCCTCTCCCGTAATAACGGCCAGTGGTATCTCAAGTCGTTTGCCATGAACGGACCCTGCGCGGCGGGAACGGGCTCCTTCATCGACCAGCAGGCGGAACGCCTCGCCTCCTCCCTTTATGAGGAGAGGGTCACCTTTTCCGAGGAACACATCTCCAGGATCCTCACGGACTTCATCGCCCTGGGGAAGAAGAGCACCAGCCCCGCTCCGGTAGCCTGCCGCTGCACCGTCTTCACCAAATCGGACATGATCCACCTCCAGAACAAAGGGGAGCCGCTTTCGAACATCATCTTCGGACTGCACCAGGGAAACGCCGCCAACTACGTGAGCACTATCGTCGCCAGCCAGAGCCTGGAGGAGCCGGTTGTCTTTACCGGCGGCGTCGCCAGTAACGAGCTCCAGGTGGAGGCCTTCCGGCGCTACTACCCCCGGCTGCTGGTACCTCCCCACCACACGTCCATCGGCGCCCTTGGAGTGGCGCTCTTTGCTCATACC
>JAGFXI010000464.1 GCA_017861095.1 Deltaproteobacteria bacterium
CTGCAAAACCTTGGAAGACCCCAAGGCGACCACGCAGCATGAAACCGCAGGTCCTATACGGCGAGCTTGTGACCGGTCCACATAAGTATGAGAACGACAAGTATTGCGACGAGCAGGATCACGACGACCGCTGCCTCCCAGCCCCCGGCCGGCATGAGAGAGTCGAGTTGGCTGGCAAGACTGTGGACTTCTGCGTCGGAGAGTCGATCAAGCCTCGCCTTGATCTCCTCCTCCGTGTACCCGAGATCCTTGAGCCTCTCCCTTACGAGCTTGTCCTCAAGAGCCCTTTGTATCGTCGCCATGTCCTCTTGGCGCGAAATGGACGAAGCAGACTGCTCATCAGATGGAACAAAGGAGGCTTCGACCCGTGGGACAAGGCTAACCAGTCCCATCACGACGGCGAGCATCACAGCAATCCCTCGCACCACCGGCTCTGTCATGAAAGCTTTCATCAGTACCCTCCTTTCTGGATGAGAAAGTCAAAGCCCGGCCAGCAGCGATGGGTATCTGTTACTCATCCTGGCGGATGCCCCCCGGTCCATAGAAGAGGCGCGAAGGGGGGGATTCCTGGAACTCCTGGATCATCTGCGGGGTGAGCGCGGTGTACTTGGCAATGTTCTGGGCGTTCCGGGGAAGGCCCACGTCGATTACCAGATCCGAGCTCGCCTGTTGCCCAGGATGTAGTCGTACCATTCTAGGGTTTCCCCGTGCACGGTACGGACGAGCTCGTTTACGGCTAGGGCCTTCTCGCAGGTGAAGCGAGCCATAAGGATCTATGTCGGCAGGGGAGTCAAGAGCTCGTTTACGGCTAGGGCCTTCTCGCTGGTGAAGCGAGCGATAAGGATCTCTACCGGCAGGTGTGCCAGGACGATCTCCTGGGGCTCGCGGCGTCTGAGGACGGAGAGGCTCTTCAGCTTCCTGTCAACTTCGCCTTCACATAGCTAGCATTGACCTCAAAGGATCCGGTATGGGTGCCGGGAAGCTGGTACATGGTCTCGAGGAGAACGCGGTGGAGGATGCTCGTGAGCCCCCGGGCGCCGATGCCCTCCTTGCCCGCCCGTCGCGCCACCTCGGTGAGCGCCTCATCGGTGAAGGTGAGATCGATTCCCCAGGCCTTGAGATCGCCGGCGTAGGCCTTGAGGGGGCTGTCCTCGCTTCTGGTCATGATCTCCTTGAGATCGCGGGTGGTGAGGTGGTCGTAGACCACCCGCACCGGGAATCTTCCCATGAGCTGCCGCTCCATGCCGAAGGCGACGAGATCCTCGGTGAGAAGGTAGTCCCGCCATTCACCCTGCAAGGCCTGCTCCTCCATCCGCTTCCGGACGATTCCCTCCACCTTGTCGTACACCCCTCCGGCGATGAAGAGCACATGCTTGGTGGAAAGGGCGATCCTCTCCCTGCCGATCTCGACGATATTCTCCACGCCCTCCACCATCTTCAGGAGCCCCTTCTGCACGCCCCGGCCCGACACATCCCGGGTGAGGCCGGGCTCGGTGGCGATCTTATCCATCTCGTCCAGGTAGACGATCCCCGTTTGGGCGACATGGGGGTTTCCACCGGCCGAAATGAAGAGATCCACCAGGATGTCGCTCGCGTTTTGGCCGACGTAGCCCACCTCGCTGAACTTCGTGAGATCCTCCACCACGAAAGGGACGCCCACGAGCCCGGAGACAGTCTCGCATGTATAGGTCTTGCCGGAGCCGGTCGGGCCGAAGATGAGAATATTCGCCTTGGGCGTGCGCGTCTTGCGGAAGGCGAGATCGATATCACCCTCGTTCGCACCCAGGGTCTCCTTGAGCGCCTGGCCGAGCCTTCGATAATGGAAGGCGATGGCGGTGGCGATAACCTTCTTGCCCCGCTCCTGGCCGATGACGTACCGATCGAGGTCCGCCTTGAGTTGCATGGGCGTCTTGTTGAACTCGAGGATGTGCTCCACCGTTTGCGAGGTTTGACGCTCTCTGAGCTCAGCGAGCTTTCCGTTGATCCTCTGCCGGCCCTGCTGGGAGATGCTACCGTCCATGGCGTTCCTCGTTTTCGACGCTGGCGACTACGGCCTCAAGCCTCTCGACACGTTTCCGGATCACCTCGGATAGGCCCGTCCCTTCGTGCGCGCGCAGCCTTTGCACCTCTTCCTTGGCCCGTTCGCAAAGCAGGAGGGTCTCGAAGGGCCAGCGTACCAGCCGGTCGGGGGGCAGGGCGGGATTTTGCGCGAAGAGCGGCACCGAGAAGAGAATGTCCTCGGGCGATTGGACGAAGGCGAGGTAGGGGTTGGAGACCTTTTCGAGAATTCCGCGTGTCACCCGATACTCGTCCTCCGTGACGAGGGCGTAGAGGGGGATGACCAGCGGTTGTCTGTCACCCGGGATGATGCGGTCGACATCCAGGGGGAGATGGGATTCACCCGCAGCGAGGAGGTCGACGAAATCTTCCGTGATGACGTATTCTCGCACCACGGCACTGATCCTCGCAAAGAGGGTCGGCTGGAGGGGCTCTCTTTTTCTCTTCCTCAGCCGGTCTCTCC
>JAGFXI010000165.1 GCA_017861095.1 Deltaproteobacteria bacterium
CGGCTGCACCTGGTGTGAATTACGGTGCCCGGATTTCGCCATCTCGGTGAAGAAAAGGGAAAAGAGGGATTCCGAGGCTCGCCCATCAGGAGAAAAATCTCGCGGCCGGCGGATGAAATCTTGAGGGGTTGAGGAATCAGGCAATGCCAAGAGAGCGGAAACCGCAGGCCCGTCTCCTTCAGGGAAACGAGGCCATTGTCGAAGGGGCCCTCGCCGCAGGCTGTCGCTTCTTTGCCGGCTACCCGATCACCCCGGCGTCGGAGGTGAGCGAGATTCTCGCCTATCGGCTCCCCCATTCGCCTGCGTGGCAGAGGTACCCTGCGTCATCGTGAACGTGATGCGCGGTGGGCCTTCCACCGGCCTTCCCACAAATCCCTCCCAGGGCGACGTTATGCAGAGCCGTTGGGGGACCCACGGCGACCACCCCGTCATTGTGCTGGCGCCGTCCAGTGTCCGCGATTCCTTCGATATCACGGTCAAGGCCTTCAATTTCTCGGAGCGCTATCGAACTCCGGTAATCGTCCTCACTGATGAGGTCGTCGCTCATACCCGAGAGAAGGTGGTACTGCCAGATCCGGATCAGATCGAGGTGCTGGACCGGATCAAGCCTACCATGCCTCCGGAGTGGTACATCCCTTACGAAGATACCAGTCGTGGGGTCCCGCCCATGGGGATTTTCGGGGACGGCTACCGGTACCATGTGACCGGCCTGATTCACGATGTGCGGGGTTTCCCCACCGCCCGCGCCGACGAGATCGAGCCGTTCCTCAACCGGCTGTTCCGAAAAATCAGTCAGAACTTCCATGCCATCCAACTCGTGGAGCATCACCTGACGGAGGATGCCGAGATCATCGTCATCGCCTACGGCTCGGTGGCTCGGTCGGCAAAGCGGGCGGTCATAGATGCCAGGGGTCGGGGGATCAAAGCGGGGCTTCTCCAGCTTATCACCGTCTGGCCTTTTCCTCGCCAGCACGTGGAACCCTTGCTTAGTCGGGTTCGGGTGGCCCTGGTACCGGAGATGAACATGGGGCAAGTTTCGCGGGAGGTCAAACGGGTCAATGAGGGCGTGACTCGGGTGACCACGCTCAACCGCATCGATGGTCGCATGATCACGCCGCGACAGATTTACGAGCGGCTCATTCGGGAATCGTAAGCTATGCAAGAGATCACCAAGCTGGTTCATAAGTACCTGCGTCATGATAAGAAGTTCCCCCATGTCTGGTGCCCCGGGTGCGGGAATGGAATAGTCCTCGGGGCTCTCATCCGAGCCATTGACCGCCTTGGCTTCAGCAAAGACGAGGTGGTTCTCGTCTCAGGGATCGGCTGCTCCGGGCGGCTTCCGGTCTATGTGGATTTCAACACGCTTCACACCACTCACGGCCGGGCCCTCACCTTTGCGACGGGGATCAAGCTCGCCAAGCCGGCGCTCAATGTCATTGTGGTTATGGGTGACGGCGACGCCACCGCCATCGGCGGCAACCACTTCATCCATGCGGCCCGGCGGAACTTGGATCTCACCGCCATTATCATCAATAACAATATCTACGGGATGACCGGCGGTCAGTATTCGCCCACCACGCCCTATGGTTCCAGGGCTACCACCGCCCCTTACCGCAACATCGAGCACGCCTTCAGCATTGCCGAGCTGGCGGTGACGGCGGGGGCGGTCTTCGTAGGCCGCGGTACGGTGTACCACGCTCGCCTGTTGGACCAGCTCATTGAAAAGGCGATTGTAAAGCGAGGCTTCGGCGTGGTGGAGGTCATCTCCCACTGTCACACCCAGTACGGTCGCCGCAACGAGATGGGGGATGCAGTCGCGATGATGAGTTGGCAGAAGGAGCACGGGGTTCGGATCGAGCAGGCGGCCACCATGAGCAAAGAGGAACTCGAGGGCAAGTTCACCGTCGGGGTCTTGGTGGACCGGGAACTCCCGATCTACACCGACGAGTACAACATGGTACGGGCGGCGGCCAAAGAGAAGGCCGATGCCGAACTGGCCAAGCACGGCGGTCAAGGCGCGGTGGACGGATGATGGGAAAGCGTTACGAGATACGGTTGAGCGGTTCTGGGGGACAGGGTCTTATCCTGGCGGGGATCATCCTGGCGGAAGCTGCCGGCGTGTATGACGGGAAATACGTGGCCCAAACTCAGTCCTACGGCCCGGAAGCACGAGGTGGGGCGAGCAAGGCCGAGGTGGTCATCAGCGATGAGGAGATCGATTACCCCATGGCTACCCGTCCGGATCTTCTCCTCGCCATGAACCAGAGCTCGTGTGATGCCTACTATTACGATATGAAGCCGGAGGGGGTGCTGGTGGTGGACTCAACCTTCGTAACCAATACCCCTACCACCAAGGCCATCCGCATCCCGTTCACTCAGCTCGCCCGGAAGGAGCTGGGTCGGGAGATGGTAGCAAACATCGTGGCCCTGGGTGCTCTGGCGACCTTGACCAGCATGGTCTCGCCGCAGGCACTTGAGACCGCTGTCCTCGCCCGAGTACCCCCGGGTACGGAGGAACTGAACCGGCGGGCGCTCCAGCTTGGCAGCCGCAAGGCCAGGGAGATCCTGGAAGAGAGGCAACCCGAGACGATGAGAGGCCACGGCCCTGACCATGAGGCTGCTCCTTACGAATGACGATGGCATTTACGCCAAAGGGATCGAGGTTCTCTACGAACAGCTCCGCCGAGATCACGAGGTGCTGGTGGTGGCCCCGGAAACGGAGCAGAGCGCGGTCGGGCACGCCATCACGCTGATGGATCCGCTCCGGGTGAAGCCGGTCAACCGGAACAGGGCGTTTTTCGGCTATGCGGTGAACGGAACGCCGGCGGACTGTGTGAAGCTGGCCATCAAAGAACTCATGGAGGAGCGCCCTGACCTCGTCGTTTCCGGCATCAATCTCGGCGCCAACGTGGGTATCAATGTCATCTACTCAGGTACCGTATCGGCTGCCACCGAGGGTACAGTCCTGGGTGTTCCCGCCATCGCTATTTCCATCAACTCCATCAGAAGCCCGGATTTCGAACCGGCGGCGATGTTCGCCCGGTCCCTCGCACGAAAGGTGGCGGCGAACGGCCTTCCCCTGCGGACGCTCCTCAATGTGAACGTGCCCGCGGTCCCCGCCGGCGAGATCAAGGGCGTGCGCGTAACCCGCCAGGGAGTGACCCGATTCGTCGAACGGTTCGAGCGGCGGGTGGACCCGAGGGATAGCGTCTACTACTGGCAGTGCGGCAGTACGCCACTCTTGGAGGAGGATGGAGATACGGACGGTTCCGCTCTGGCGGCGGGGTACATATCCATCACCCCCATCCACTACGACCTCACCAATTATGCCTTCCTGGAACCCCTACGGGAGTGGGTTTTCCCTCGGGTCAAATCCCGTTGACATGACCAAAGACCCATGGTAGGAGAACGTAGCTTCATTCGTCGGCGCGCCCGTAGCTCAGCTGGATAGAGCGCCGGACTACGAATCCGTAGGTCGCGTGTTCGAATCACGCCGGGCGCACCAGGGAAAGCCAGCACCCAGCTCAGATGATCTGGGTGCTTTTGTTTTTGACGCAGTGGACTGTCGCTGGTTGTGCTCGTGAGGGTGGGCGGCCGAGCATTCAGGAGGATTGGAACGCAAGAGGGCGCGCCCGGAGTGTAAATGACACGAACGGATTCCTGCCGGGTGCACTATGGGCAAAAACAGGGACCTGGGAGAAAATCCTGAGTCCTTTTTTCTTCCCGAAACGCCGGCCTTGGCCAGTTTGTGCCCATACTGCTGCCATCTGGGCCTCCTTTTCCACGAGAAGTGTCGGAAGACACAGGTTGCCAGCGGTCATCCCGCGTCGCGATCTCTCGCCGCAGGGTGGCCGGGTTGCGCCGGAATACGCAAGCCAGCATCGCCCCGACCGGCTTCTCGACAGGCCACTCCTTCTCGTGACTCCAAAGCTTGCACACACGGTAGGCTGGCTCACACACGGTACGTGCTTGTCAAAGTCGCACGCAGTGAATACACCATCTCCAGATGCGGGAGGATTCACTCCGACAGTCGATGAACTAACCGACTGATCGACCCAGCACACTGAAAAGCAGCAGCTGGCTGCTGCACCTCAAGCTGATTCACGCAGGCGTCAGCGTTCTTACGCATACGCCATCGCGTTGGATGGAAAATCACCCGATACCCCGCCTTGCTTGAATCATTACGAATAAGGTTTCTCGGCACTTAAAGGATAGGATCACGGTTCCCAAACTTGTAGGGAAGTACCGTCATGTTCTTGGCTTAAAGGACGGGATGGAAGGCCCGCCGACGCTGGAATGATTTCTGCTATGGTTTGAGTTCTGTGTATTCACCCTGGGGAGGCTTAGATGCGCAAAGTTTCAGGGCAAGCAATGCATGGCGAACTGATCTTGGTCGTGGATGATGACTCGGAAGCACGTGATGCAATTCGTCTCGCTTTGGAGCTCGAGGGGTATATTGTCCATACGGCGAGAACCGGGACTGAAGGAGTAGCTTTGGCTGGAGTTGTTAAACCTGATTTGATCTTGATGGATGTCGTGATGCCAGCCATGGACGGTATCCGGGCCACCAGAATGCTGAAAGGGAATCCGTCCACCCAGCCGATCCCGATCATGCTCGTCACCGTCGTGCATCAGCACGAGGACATTGTTAAGGGTCTCGAGGCCGGAGCAACAGACTATATAACTAAACCGTTCTTTCTGCCGGAACTGAAGGCGCGGGTGAAGGCCGTTCTAAGCATCAAGCGTTTCTACGACGAGTGTATTCAGGCAAGAGAGCGAGCAATTCAGTGGGAGGAGAGATACCGACTGCTCGTTGAGAACGCCTCTGTAGGCATTGTTGTCGTCCAAGATGAAAAGATACAGTTCTGTAATCAAAAAGGTTCAGAAATCTTTGGACTTCCAATAGAAAAACTAGATAACATGATCATAAGCGAAATAATCCACGCAGATGATCGACAACATATTTGTGAGACTCTTAAACACCTAGAGAATACTGATGGGCAATCTCGTAGTCTTATTCTTAGAGTTGATACTCTTGATGGGAATATTAAGTGGCTTGAGAACAAAGTTGTTACACACCAATGGGAAGGGAAACCGGCGACATTAAATTTCATAAGCGACATCAGTAGGAACAAGCGACTTCAGGAAGAAAAAGCGGAGTTTGAGCGACAACTCCAACAAGCGCAGAAAATGGAAGCAATAGGGACTTTAGCCAGCGGCATCGCTCATGATTTCAACAATTTACTCCAGGCAGTGCTGGGCTATGCTCAGCTATTACTCTGCAGTAGGGGACCAGAGGATCCCGAATTCCTATGGCTACAAAACATCGTAAGCGCTGCCGAACGAGGTTCGCTTCTTATCCGACAACTACTCACTTTCAGCCGAAGAATGGGCGGTGAGAGAAAA
>JAGFXI010000166.1 GCA_017861095.1 Deltaproteobacteria bacterium
AGCGAACGAGTCTCCTCGGGATGCGCGACGGCTTGCTCATTGCCGGCACCCTCGCGGCGGCAAGCTCACCGGCAGCCGTGGTCCTGCTCTTCGATCTTGCGGCCGACGCTGCAGGAGAACGGGCAAAGTTCTTTTGGATTGCCATGGTCTATTCTCCGCTCTTGGTGGCGCTCTGCTGGTGGTGCGTCATTGCCGTCGGCGAACGCCCCGCCGCCGCCCGAGAGCAGTCACCCTGGCGCGGGCTCAGCGAGTTGGCCAGGAATCGGCCTTTCGTCATCTTGCTCGTTTCCTATGTTGTGGCCGCCTTCGGCAGCAATCTCCCGGCGACGCTGATCCTCTACTACGTCCAGTACGTCCTTGGCTCCGAGCAGGCCGACCTTTTCCTTCTCATCTACTTCGGCGCCGGTATCCTTTTTCTTCCGGGCTGGGTCCTCCTGGCGCGGAAACTGGAAAAAAAGGTCACCTGGCTGGTAGCGATGGCGATCAATACGGGCGCCTTCCTCGGAGTCTTTTTCCTCGGGCCGGGTGATGCGCCGATCTACGGGGTGCTCGTTTTCCTCTCGGGGATAGGCTTCGGTGCAACCATAGCAATCCCCTCGGCGATGCAGGCGGACGTCATCGATTACGACGAACTTCTTTCGGGGAAGAGGCGGGAGGGCCTCTACATCGGCTTCTGGTCCGTGGCCAAGAAGCTCGCCGCGGCTCTGGGCGTCGGGGCAGCGCTTACCATTCTTGGCAATGTCGGCTATGTGCCCAACAGCGAGCAATCGGAGCAGGTGCAACTCACCCTGCGGGTCCTCTACGCCCTGGTGCCTTCCCTCTGCAACGTGGCGGCTTTCTTCATCGCTCTTTCCTATCCGATAACTCGTGAGGTCCACAGGGAGATCCTCGCGGCCATCGCCGAGCGCCGGGCAGGCCGGACGGTGCGAGACCCGCTTCGGCCTGGTCGCCCTTGGAGTGTGTCCGACTGATCGAGTTCGGCTTGCGCGGAATCAAGGGATCACAAAGGGGGCATGACGTGAACACTCCGATGTCTTTGTTCACCATCACCTTCGGAGCGGCTCTTGCCCTCATGATACTCGTCTGGCTCCTCAGTTTGGTGAAGCGGGATGCGAGTATCGTGGATATCTTCTGGGGGCTCGGCTTCGTGCTCATCGCCTGGATCGCCTGTGTCGTCACCGAGGGCTTCAGCGGTCGGAAGATTCTGATTACCGGTCTCACCACGGTCTGGGGCCTCCGGCTGGCGGCTCACATTTTCTGGCGGGGCCGGGGCACGGGCGAGGACCGCCGCTACCAGGCCTGGCGGGCCAGGTACGGCGAGAGCTTCTGGTGGATGAGCCTCTTCACCGTCTTCGGACTTCAGGCCGGGCTCCTCTGGTTGATCTCCCTGGTCCTGCAGGTGGGACAGCTTTCGCCTACACCTGAGGAGCTTGGCTGGCTGGACTGGGCGGGGACAACGCTGTGGGCCGGGGGATTCGCCTTTGAGGCCATATCCGACTGGCAACTCCTGCGCTTCAAGGCGGACCCCGCCAACAGGGGAAAGATCATGGACCGGGGGCTCTGGGCCTACAGCCGCCATCCCAACTACTTCGGCGAATGCATCCTCTGGTGGGGGCTGTTCTTCATCACTCTCTCCACCCCGGGGAGCATGTGGACCATAGTCAGCCCGCTCACCATTACCTTTCTACTCCTCAAGGTGTCCGGCGTGACGCTCCTTGAGAAAACGATTCTCGAGACGCGGCCCGAATACCGGGAGTACATGGAGCGGACGAGCGCCTTCGTTCCGCGGCCGGGGCGGAGAAAGAAATCGTGAGGCCTTTGATCGAGCTGGTAGAACAGGCCCGTCTCTCCGACACAAACGCCCTTCATTCCCTCCCCCCCGTCAGACTCGCTGAGGTGTTGAAAGATTCCGTTCTTTACTCTAATATCCCACGGTGGCTTCGGTCCAAGGGGGACCTGACGATTGCCGCCAGGCAAATGGCCCGTGTACTGACAGCAGCTCTTTGCCGGTGATGTCGGGAACTGACCAGCAACTTTTTCGCTCACGGAAACTGCCAGACCCTTCGTCAGAAGGCGGGACGGGTTCATCCCCGGCGAGGGCGGGGCCGGCTTCTTCCTGGTGGCGGGGGATACGGCCCAGCGGCAAGGCCCCGCCGCGTACGGCACAATACGCAGAGTCGGCACTACGATCGAAACTCACGGGAGCCAGGGCATGAGGGTTCCCGAGAGGGTGAGCGCCGAGAGCATGGGATCTGCCGTGGAAGAGGCGGGGCTCGATCCCGGAGATCTGGCCTTTGTCTGTCCCCACGGGAGCGGCTCCCAGAAAGGGGACAGATCCGAGCTCCGGTCGATCCGGCACCTTTTCGGTTCCGGGGCATCGCGGATACCCATCTGCGGGCTGAAACCATACACCGGCCACCTCGGTGCCGCCAGCGACCTTGCCGAGATCATCTTTGGGATCAAGGCGATTCGTGAAGGGATCGTGCCGGGGACGCTGAATTTTCGGGGAAGCGAAAGGGAGTTTGAAGAGCTCAGGATATCAGGGTCCCACCAGCCGAGGGCGGGAACCTGTTTTCTCTCCACGAGCTATGGAATGGGAGGGCAAGCCTCTTCGACGGTCGTAAAGGTTCTGGGGTAGCCGCGCCCTCCTCCGCCTGGCCCGGTGACTCCTGTGGGAAAGAGACGCAGAAAAAAGGGAAAGCCGATCCAGGTACTCGAATACCTCGGGGTCTCCGTTCTTCTGGCCTTTGCTCGGCTCGCTCCGTTGAAGGTCGGCAAGCTCCTGAGCGAGCACTTGGGAAGAGTTCTCTACGCCCTGCTCCGCAGACGGCGTTCCATCGCCCTGGAAAACCTCCGCCGGGCCTTCCCGAATGAGAAAGACCTGGATCACAGGAGGATCGCGCGCCGGAGCTTTTCCTCCTTTGTCGTCACCTGTTTCGAGGCGCTGAAGTTTCAGCGGATTTTCGGAGAACAAGATGCCGGTGCAGAGCCAGTCGCCGTCTTGGAGGAGCAGAGAACACTTCTGCAGAAGGCAAGAAGGATCCATGACGCATCAGGCGGCTGCATATTCGTCACCCCCCATATCGGCAACTGGGAGTTCCTCCCATTTGCGAGTTCCATCGCTGGCATTCCGCTCGTCGCCGTGATGCGTCCTCTGGATAACGTCTATCTCGAGAACTTGCTTTACAGAAAGCGCGCCGAAAGCGGGCAGATCATCATACCGAAGCGAAACGCCCTCTTCGTCCTTCAAGTAACGCTCAAGCAGGGAAAGTCGATCGGCATGCTTCCGGATCAAGGAACCGGACGGGGCATCCCCGTTCCCTTCTTCGGCCGGGAGGCCTTCACCACTCCCCTCCCAGCCATGCTGGCGGTCAGGTATCGTCGCCCCATTGTCGTGGTCGCCTGCTGCCGGTCCCATGATTCACGGACCTTCGAAGGAATTGTTTCAGACCCTCTCTGGCCGGGAGAGTATTCGAGCGAGAAAGAGGAGATCTACCGCCTGACTGGGACGATGAACCTGGAGATGGAGGCGGTCATCAGGAGATACCCGGAGCAGTATTTGTGGATGCACGACCGCTGGAAGAGATACAAGCGGCGGAGAAAGTTTCTCGCGCGAGAAACGACTGCGTTCCGGGCATCCGTTCTCCAGCGGGAGGAGGTCGTTTCTCACGGACCGAAGAAGAAATAGACGGTCAAGGCGGCTCCCAGGAGAGCCACGACGCCATTGGCGAACACCCCGAGATTTGCCGGATAGCCTTCAGGGATCTCGGCCGGCTTCAGAGTCTTCAACACCCTTCGATACTGCCAAATCGCAAGCGCTGCCACGCATGCACCGAGAGAGACGAACACAATCCCCACCCAAAACGACAGCCCTCGTTGGACGTGTTCCGGCCGACTGGGAAGGAGAATATGTACAAACAGGCCGAATCGTTCAATGACAAAGCCAAAGGCCATCAAAGAAAGGCTGGTCCTATTCCAGGCGAGCAGTGTGCGCTCCGCAGCAAAGAAAACTCTTGGATCGTCTAAGTCCGACATCTTTTCCCCTCGATTCATCTCCCGCCCCAAAGCGTATCCCGCGGCTGCCGGCAAAGTCTGCGGCTCGCGTCTCACCGGCATCCCGGCACGGGATGAGAGCGGGTTAAGCTCGGCTTTGCAACACTCTCATCTCTCGCCTTCTCCAGTTTCTCCCAAAAATAAGAACGGAAAGATACCCTGGCAAGACGGAGTCGAGGGGAGTCAACTACGGCGCCGGCGAGTCCGGACGAAAGGGGGGGAGCCCGGGGAAGAACCGCTTCCAGGCCTGGGACAATGGCCTGAAAACCACTACGACCGAGGCAAGGACCGTTTGTCGGGAAGTCTGAGTCTCTGACTCGGTCCCCTGGAACGAATCGACCGTGGCCCCACTCTTGCTTTGAGTTTACCGCGAACCGTAGCTGTCCAGTGTTCCCGGAGGTGAGCCATGAAGGATCTGCTATTCGCGTCGGTCGTGTCCGCACTGATGGTGATGACGGTATTCCTCGGCCCGGCCCCTTGCTGGGCGCAGGTGGGCGAGGACTCCAATCTCGAGATCGAGGGGCGCTACTGGATGCCCAAGCTCGATTCCACTGTGAAGGTCGAACAGAGCGGCCTGGGTACGGACGTGGATCTCGTAGACGATCTCGGGTTTGACGAGACCGAGCCTTACTGGGAAGGGCGACTGCAGGTCAAATTCGCCCAGAGACACAAATTCAACTTCGCCTACCTGCCCTTCAAGGCGGACGCAGATAAAACAATTACCAAGACCATCGACTTTGCGGGAGAGACCTATCCGGGGTGGGTACGCGGGTCGAATCCAAGGTGGGTTATGAGTATGACTTCGTCTCCGCCGAGTCCGGATTCCTGGGGTTGATGTTGGATGTGCTCCTGGCGGATGCAAGCGTGGAGCTGAACGCTCCAGCCCTCGGCATCAAGGAAAAGGAGGAGTTCACCGGCCCGATCCCGCTGCTCGGTCTCATCGGGCGGGTATACCCGGTGCGGTGGGTGAATGTGACCGGGAGGGTGTCCGGTGTATCTCTCGGCAGTTACGGATACGCCATTGACGCCGAGGGCAGTCTGAATCTGAATCCTATCAAGTGCGTGGGGATATCAGCAGGTTACCGCTATCTGAGGGCCAGGGCCGATTACAATGATGACTCGTTGGACCTCACGCTAGCCGGGCCGTTTGTTGCCCTGAACCTTCGTTTCTAAAACTTCTTCCAGCGGGGAGAGCCGGCTGGCGGCGCTGTCGCCCTCCCCTTCATGGAGCGCCCGCCTCGCTCCAACACCTGGAACTCTCCTTTTTTCACCTTCGGGTGACCACA
>JAGFXI010000167.1 GCA_017861095.1 Deltaproteobacteria bacterium
CTCAGCGTGGCCCAAGCCTCCGAAGTGCTTCTGCGACTTGAACTCATGGGGCTGGTCAAGAAACTGCCGGGGACTCTGTTTGTGCGGCAGCTGCCGGCGCGGTAGGAAGATATTCCCTGGTTGACGAGAGCCGGGAGCCGCGTTCTAAGAGATTGAGGGAGTGCTGAAACCGGACGAGGCTCGAGCATCCCCTGGAAAGAACCTGTGGGTTGAGGATGGAATATGGGGAAATCATTGCTCATTGTTGAGTCGCCCACCAAGGCGAGAACACTCCATCGCTACCTTGGCAATCGCTTCGATATCCGCGCCTCGGTGGGACACATCAAAGATCTCCCCGAGAAAGAGCTGGGAATCGATATCGAACAAGGGTTTGCGCCCGATTATCGTGTAATCAAAGGCAAGGAAAAGGTGATCCGCGAACTCCGCAAGGCCGCCGAAGGCGTTGATGCCGTCTATCTCGCCCCCGACCCGGATCGGGAAGGGGAGGCCATTGCCTGGCACATCGCCGAGGAGCTCCGGTCGTCGCGAAAAACAGTGTACCGGGTCCTCTTCAACGAGCTCACCCGGAACGCGATTGAAGCCGCCCTCCGGAAGCCTGGGGAGCTCGATCGCCCCAAGTATGAGGCCCAGCTTGCGAGAAGGCTGCTGGACCGGCTCGTGGGCTACAAGATCTCACCGATTCTCTGGGACAAGGTCCGGCGTGGCCTCAGTGCCGGGCGAGTGCAATCGGTGGCCCTTCGGCTCATCTGCGAGCGTGAGGGCGAGATCCAGCGCTTTACCAGTGAAGAGTACTGGACCATCGCCGCCCTGCTCGAAGGGCCGAATCCGCCCCGCTTCGAGGCGAGATTGTGGCGGCGGGACGGCAAACGGGTGAGTGTCGCCAATGAGACGCAGGCAACGGAACTGGTGGCGGCACTCAAAGAGGCCGCGTACCGGGTGGCCGGGGTCGAGAAGAAGACCCGTTCCCGCTTGCCGGCGCCGCCTTTCATCACCAGTACCTTGCAGCAGGAGGCGGCGCGGAAGCTTCGGTTCCCGGCGCAGCGCACCATGGCAATCGCGCAGCGGCTGTATGAG
Source organism: Deltaproteobacteria bacterium (assembly GCA_017861095.1). GTDB lineage: Bacteria > Desulfobacterota > Syntrophobacteria > BM002 > BM002 > JAGFXI01. Next base: position 1,075 of record JAGFXI010000167.1, read on the forward strand.
GGAGTGGAGCTGGGGAAAGAGGGCCCCACAGGGCTCATCACCTACATGCGTACCGATTCGACCCGTCTGGCTCGGGAGGCGGTGGCAGAGGCGCGGGCCTGGATTCAGGAGGTTTTTGGTCAGGACTACGTTCCCAAGAGAGCTCCGGTGTACCAGAGTCGCAAGGGCGCTCAGGACGCCCACGAGGCGATCCGGCCCACCGCCGTGGACCGTACCCCGGAGCGGGTGGCGACCTATCTCTCCCCGGAAGAGTTGAAGCTCTACGAGCTCATCTGGAAGCGCTTCGTCGCAAGCCAGATGAGTCCCGCAATCCTGGATCAGACGGTGGTCGAGGTCTCGGCAGGGCCCTTTACCCTAAGGGCAACAGGATCGGTACTTCGCTTCCCGGGTTTCATGCAGCTCTATATCGAGGGTTCGGATAATGGAGACGAATCGCCGGATCAGGAGGCCCAGCTTCCGGATTTGGCACCCGGCACCCAGCTCAAGCTCGTGGATGTGGAGGGGAAACAGCATTTTACCCAGCCACCACCCCGGTTCACGGAAGCCACCCTCATCCGTGAGCTGGAGGAGAAAGGCATTGGGCGACCGAGCACCTACGCCAGCATTCTCGCTGTGATCCAGGAGAAGGAGTACACGGTCAAGGACAAGGGCAGATTCAAGCCCACTGAGCTCGGGCTCCTTGTGAATGATCTCCTCGTGACAAATTTCCCCGATGTCCTGAATGCGGCCTTCACGGCCCAGATGGAAGAGAAGCTGGACGAGGTGGAGGCGGGTAACCACGGCTGGCGCAAGGTGATCGAGGAATTCTACGGACACTTCCACGAGGAGGTGGAGCGGGCGCAGGACCAGATGGTGGATGTTAAGCGTCGAGGCCTACCCACTCAGATTCTCTGTGACCGGTGCGGGAGCATCATGCATATCCGTTGGGGGAAAAATGGCCCCTTCCTCTCATGCTGCCGTTACCCGGAATGTAAGAACAGCAAGAACTTTATCCGGGACAGCCAGGGCAACGTTCGGGCGGCCGAAAACGGGGAAGTGCGTGGCACCTGCGAGCTCTGCGGTCGGGACATGATGGTAAAGGAGGGTAGATTCGGCGCTTTCCTTGCATGCACGGGTTACCCGGAATGCAAGAATACCCGGTCGCTGGGGGAGCAGAACAAGACAGAGATCGAGGCTGAAGGGCAGCGGACCGACAAGGTATGCGAGCGCTGCGGCGGACACTTTGTGGTGCGGAGGGGCCGACAGGGGAAAGCATTCCTCGCCTGTGAAAACTATCCCACCTGTCGGAACACCAGCCCAGTCACCACGGGGGTTCGGTGTCCCCAAGCGGGATGCGACGGCGAGCTGGTGGAACGCACTTCCAAACGAGGTCGAGTGTTCTACGGTTGTAATAGGTATCCTCGCTGCCGTTTCGTCGTCTGGTCGAAGCCGCTGGCCAAGGCCTGCCCCCAATGCGGGAATCCCTATCTCCTGAGCCGCGTCGCGAAGGGCGGCGAGGAGCAGGAGGTCTGTCCGGTGAAGTCTTGCGGGTACCGGGAGGCGTGGCAGCCGGGCGGCAATGCCTGATCTCCATGCGGGCCGGGATCGGCGCACGGGGGTGGCCGCGAGAGAAGGTGAGACTGGTGTGAACGGCGTGTTGTTTCTCTGGGTTTTCCTGCTGGGAGCTGCGATCGGCAGCTTTCTCAACGTCTGTATCCTCAGGCTCCCTCAGGGGAAGTCTCTGGTCAGGCCCGGATCGCACTGCCCCCATTGCGAGACGCCCATTCGTTTCTACGACAACATTCCCCTCTTGAGCTATCTGATCCTTCGCGGTCGATGCAGGAGCTGCCAGGGGCCGATCTCGCCGCGATACTTCCTGGTAGAGCTGCTGACTGCGCTCCTCAGCCTGGCCATTGTTCGCAACTTCGGTCTAGGCTTTGAAGCCGCCATCTACCTTGTCTTTTTTTGCGGTCTCCTCGTGATCATCTTCATCGACCTGGATACCTTCACCATTCCGGATCTGATCACCCTGCCGGGCATGGTTGCAGGGCTTGCGGCTTCTTTCGTTCTCCCCAGAATGGGCGTCGTCAAATCCCTTGCCGGTCTTGTGACGGGGGGTGGCATTTTGTTCGCCGTGGCTATCGGCTACCAGATCCTCCGGAAGCGGGAGGGGATTGGCGGCGGGGACATCAAGCTTCTGGCGATGATCGGCTCATTTGTGGGGATGCAGGGGGTGATCTTCATCCTCTTTGCCAGTTCCTTGGTAGGAGCCTTGGTTGGCTTGCTCCTCATGGCCAGGGACAAGAGCGGGGGTGGCACCATGATTCCCTACGGTCCATTCTTGTCACTGGGAGCTATGGGATATGTTTTCTGGGGACCGACGATCGTGGACTGGTATCTGTTTTGGCTCCAGGGACCAGCCTGAAGGGCCATGGGGTTTTTGCCTGAGCGTGGTGGTTGCGAGCGGAGGTGTGGGGCTTTTCACCAACGTGGTCGGGGCGAAGGCGAAGAGATATGGGTAGTGGTCCCCAGGGTACCTCGGTGGGGAGGTCAAGGCGCTTCTTCGCTGAGAGACCGCTTCACCCCGGAGAGCGGGTTCTCACGGGGCCGACGGCGAAACATGCGGTCGGAGTCCTTCGCCTCCAGAGTGGCGAGCATATTGTTCTTTTCGACGGGAGCGGTGTGGAGTTTTCTGCCGAGATTGTGAGCGTCGGACGGCAGGGGATCCGAGTCGTGGTCGGAGACGGTATCCCGGTGAACCGGGAGTCGCCGCTTAGCCTTCACCTCGGCGTGGGGCTCTCTAAGCCCGCTACGATGGATCTCGTTGTTCAGAAGGCCACTGAGCTCGGGGTGGCGGAAATCATCCCGATGGCAACCGAGCGGTCACAGGGTTGGCTGGCAGGAAAGCGGGGAAAGGAACGTCAGGTGCGGTGGGAACGCATCGCCCAAGAGGCTGCCAGACAGTGCGGTCGTAACCGGATTCCCGCCGTCGCCCAGATGGCGCACTTTTCGCAAGTGGTTCGTCAGGAGGCACCACCCGCGGCCGTTCGGCTGATCTTCTGGGAGGAAGAGGCCCGGCGCGGGCTCAGGGAAGTGTTGGCAGCACAGGGCCCGGCCTCGGAGCTGCATCTTCTGATCGGACCCGAAGGGGGGTTCTCCTCGGCGGAAGCGACTGCGGCGCTCACCGCCGGGTTTCACCTAGTCTCGCTCGGTCCCCGTATTCTCAGAACTGAGACCGCAGCCATTGCAGTCGTGAGCCTGCTCCAGTACGAGATGGGTGACCTGGGGGTAACGCGGTAACCAAAGGGGGCAGTGCCGCTATCCTGCCCGACGGCAACGCGAATCAGCGGTGCCCCAACCTCTAGCATGATGCAGGCGGCGGTTGAGGTTGGGGTAAAGGAGGGTGCCATGAGATGCCCCAAATGTGGTTATGTGAGCTTTGACTATCTGGCCAGGTGTAAAAAATGCAGTAGAGACCTGGCGGACGCTCGCCGGATGCTCAACTTGATCGACGCCAAGCCGGCTGTGCCGTTTCTCCTCGGCAGCCTCGTGGGAGCGGCGATGCAGGATTCCGGTCGCGAGCGGCTGAGCGGACTTTCCCTGACTCAGGAGACGGAGCTGGAGCTCTCCAACCTGGATATGCACGTGAGCCCCGCTCCCGAGGACACGATGGAGAAAGGTGGCCTTGAGGACACCATGGAGAAAGGCGGCGGCGATGGGGGTGGCAGCCTCAAGCCTCTTAGTGCTCCTGCCGAGCCTGAGCCCCCCTCCTTCGAACTGAGCCTCGACGATCTGGCCATGGAGGAGGGCCATGGGGGAGCGGAAGGGCCGGCGAAGGTCCAGGATGGAGGAATCCTGGGGCTTGACATCGACATGGACGAGACCGGATCAAAGGCGGTCGCCGAGGGGCCCAAACTTGACGAGGCGAGCCCGGAGGCGATAGCCAAGGAGCTCAATCTGGACGAGGAGGGCCTGGGAACGGCAGCCGACGAGCTAGGCCTGGATACGGATACAGCCGACGCGATAGCCAAGGAGCTCGAACTGGATGTCGATTTGAAGGAAGACAAGCTTACCACCTTGACCATGGAGCTTGGCCGCCCTGCCAAGTCCGAACCAGCACCCAAAGGCCCGGCTGCCGACGATCCAATGCCCGAGCTCGAAGCAGCTCTTCTGGAAATGGAGAAAGAGCTCTAGTAATGGCACCGGGATGAGGAACCCAGGCTTCTCGTGAAGCCGGCACTCGAACTTCCCGAAGACCGCTGATAGCT
>JAGFXI010000024.1 GCA_017861095.1 Deltaproteobacteria bacterium
CGCCATAAGAGGAGCGCCCTCCTTCAGGAGGAATTCGTCCCCGGCCTCGATGGTAAGCTCCGTTATTTCCGGGATCTTCGGGTCGAGATGTATCGGCATTTGAACAGCTTGCTGCGTCGGTTGTCCCGTGACCTCCTCATCTACCTCTGCATGGAGAGTGAGGATGTATGGCGAGAAGCCCTTGGCTTCAGTCCGGTGGAGCGGGGTGGTCTGGGTGCCATGCTGGACCGCCAGGTGCCAAGCTGAACGGTTTGATTTGACAGCCTGGAAGTGCTCTGTTAGGTTCCTGTCGCGGCTTATAACTCGGATCAGAACAGAAGTTGCCTGTCGAAGGACGTACCTCCCTAGAGCATTCCCCCGTTACAAGAGGAGATTGACAGGCCATTCGACAACCCCAAGAAGACTTTCCTCTCCCCCTCAGCAGGGGGAGAGGATGGGGGCGAGGGGGGTGCTCCAAGATTCAGAAGCCCTCATCCTGTCCCTCTCCCCTTGAGGTGGAAAAGGAGCCTGCCAGAGGCTGTTGTGAAGATTCGAGATCTCGCCGGAAATCCATACATGATTCGCGCGATCCGCAAGATCGTTGTCCCCTTGTTGCGCCTCTGGTTTGGCACCTGCCGCGTGGAGCTGATCAATGGGCGGGTTTACGACGAGTACGCTGACCTGCACACTCCCGTAGTGGTGGCAACCTGGCATCGCGCCGCTATCTTTGCCCTTTACTTCTTCGCCGGGTTCCACCCCATGGTAATGATCAGCCAGAGCAAGGACGGCGAGTTGCTCGCTCAGTTCGCAGCGACCCTGGGAATCGTTCCCGTTCGGGGTTCCTCTGGTCGCGGCGGCAAGGGGGCGCTCGTGCGGATGCGACAGCACCTGGCCCAGGGCGGCAGGGCATGCGCTACCGTACTGGACGGCCCTCGGGGACCGGCCTACGTGGCAAAGAAGGGAATGCTGCTCCTGGCTCAGCTCTCGGGAGCACCCTTCATTCCGGTGATCTGGTCGGCAAGTCGCACCCTCACTGTAAGGAACAGTTGGGACAGGACCCTGATTCCTCTTCCCTGGAGCCGGGTCTGTCTCGCTGTTGGTGACCCGATCCAGATCCCGGCATCCTGTGGCAGTGGGGAGCTCGAGCGCTACCGAGAGCTCGTGGAGAGAAATTTGAACGACATGATGGCGGCGGTGGATCGCCGATGTGGGTACGGCGGATGATGGGAGGCAGGGGAGCGCTCGGCAGGATCGCCTTCGTGCTCGTGCTCTTTCTTCTCACGGGGTACGAGATCGCACTTCCCGTATATGATGCTCCGGCACGGGTGCTGGTGCACTCGGTAAGTGACGGCGACACCGTCGTCCTTGAGGGCGGGAAAAGAGTACGCTACCTCGGAATCGATGCCCCCGAGGTGGCACATGAAGGAAGACCGGGCGATCCGCTTGGCGATGGGGCGGCAAGATACAACCGCAACCTGGTGTCAGGTCGCTGGGTAACGCTGGAGTTCGAACGGGAGCGACAGGACGACTACGGCCGTCTCCTCGCCTATGTGTTTCTCGAGGACGGCACCCTGGTGAACCGTGAGCTGGTGCGGCAGGGTCTCGCCTACCTGTGCTCGAAACAACGGCCCCTTCGCTATTGGGACCGTCTCCTGGACGCCCAGCGCCGGGCCATCGAGGAGCGACGGGGCCTGTGGTCGCTCCCGCCGCCGCGGCCCGAGGCGGTCTACATGGCAAACCGGCGGAGTGGGGTCTTTCACCGCCCCTCGTGCCCGTTGGGACGAAGTGCGAAGCCGAGCAACCGGGTGCAGTTCAAGGAGCGGAGTCAGGCCTTCTCCGAGGGGTTCTGCCCCTGCCGCCAATGCCGGCCTTGACCTGGGCATGCAGATCTCTTGAGGCCTGCGCCGGTAGTTTCCCGGTACCTTTCGTGCTCTGCGGAGTAAGAGGTCGATTACCATATGCGTCGGGACTACCCTGATCGACCCATCGTAGGAGTTGGAGCAGTCGTCTTCGACGGCGACCAGGTCATCCTGGTACGCCGTGGCAGCCCGCCATCGTACGGGGCCTGGTCGCTCCCCGGCGGGGCGGTGGAGGTCGGGGAGACCCTGGAGGAGGCCGTCGTCCGGGAGGTTGCCGAGGAGATCGGCCTCGAGGTGACAGCGGAAGAAGTCGTCGCGGTGCTGGAGAGAATCTTTCTGGATCCGGCTGGGAAGGTTCAGTATCATTACGTGCTTGTTGATTTCCTCTGCCGGAGTATGCACGGCAGTCTGCGGGCGAGCGGCGATGCCCTCGCATGCGCCCGGGTCCCCCTCGAATCATTGGCGGACTATTCCTTGACCAGGGAAACCCGAGAGGTGATCCAGCGGGCCCACGACTTTCTCCACGGTAAGGCTCCGGTCGTTTACATGCGAACGAAGGTTGCAGGGGCCGGCCCCTGATTTCGTACCCGGAGGAACATAAGATGACCCGAATTTCTCCGGTACTCTTCGAGAATCGGCGCCGGCTCAAGGAGCGCAGTTTTCCCCCATGACCGGCCTCCTTGAAGCTTGACAAAACAATCCGCGAGGGCTAAATTCCCCAGCGCAGCGGTCCAGTTCTGTTCGAAGGTCGGTTTGATGCCAAGGGATCACATCCTTTGCCAGAGTGGTGACCTGAGACGTTGGACCATAACGGCACTCTTTGCAGGAGGTCAGCACTGTGGCAAGCGGCACTGTGAAGTGGTTCGATGCGAAGAAAGGGTTTGGCTTCATTCAGCAGGACGAGGGTGGAGACGTATTTGTTCACCACTCCGCTATCGACATGCCCGGATTCAAGACCCTCGCTGAAGGCGACCGGGTGAGTTTTGATGTGGAAAAGGGGCAGAAGGGACCTGCGGCCAAGAACGTTAAGAAAGTGTAGCTTATCCCGATAGCGAGGCAAAGGGCATCCCGGCGATGAGAAACGGGATGCCCTTTCTGTTTTGTGCCCGTGACGGCCTCATCTCTTCGCGAGGCGCCTCGGTGAGGATCTGTGGGTTCCAGTTCCACCATATCGCCGGCTTGGAAAGTGCCGACATCGTCTCGTTTCACGAGCATCACCTCCGGGGAGGGCGAGCCGGATTCCCTGGGATACCTGGCGAGGAGGCCGATCTCGCCGGTGTCGAACTCGAGGAGGGTTCCCAGGGGATAGCTGCCCATCGTGGTGGCAAAGACCTTCAAGAGCAGGAGATCGTCGAACTCCGCTGCCGCGCGCTTGAGCAAGATCGTCAGGGCCTGATCGGGGCTGCGGGCGGCGGGGCGATAGACCCGCGGCGAGGTGAAGGCGTCGTCGACGTCAGTAATCTTGAGGATCCTGCCAAAGAGGCTCACACTCTTGAGGAACTCCGAAGGGTCTTTCACTAAGCCCATTGAGGTCCGGAGCAGGAGAGGGCTCGGGTCCAAAAAAGCCCTTGACAGCCCCGCGGAAATGACGATAATGACGGACTGGTCAGTCAAGACTTTGGGTGAGGGCGGGTTGATGCCTGAATCTATTGGTAAGGGAATCAAGCTGGATCGAAAGAAACGCAGAGACCTGCTCCACCTCCTTTCCGAGCCAAGACCTTTGGATGCCGCCGAATGGGACGCTTTCTGGCAGCCTCTCCTGGGCCAGGAGGTGGGTGTCGCGGGAGGAGGGGCCGAGGTCTTATCGGCGGTGTTCGACGAGGGTCTCACCCTGCTTTCAGCGCGCGGGCTCTCTGAAGGGTCGCCGGTCTCCCGGTGGATCAAGGTGGTCGTCAGGGCAGCGGCGCAGCACGGCGTCGACCGGGAAGTGCTCCTCGAGGGACTCTTGAGGCAGCAGGTCTCGAGGCAGGTCGGCCATCGCGATCACACGAGGGCTCAGATACCTCAGACCCGGGACAAAATTTTGACCGCCGCGCTGGAGGTGTTTTCCTCCAGGGGATTCCATGGCGCTACCGTGGACGAGGTGGCGGAACGCGGCGGTCTGGGTAAGGGCACCGTTTATCGCCATTTCAGCAGCAAGAGAGAACTCTTCTCCGAACTCATTCGCTCAAAGGTGGCCGAACTCGAGGAGGCCGTGACCGGGGCCATTGATCCTCGCGCCGATGTCCTGGAGACTATCGAGACGTATCTGAGGATCTACTTCGGCTTCTTCGATCGGAACCGCAATCTGTACAAGGTCCTCATTCAGGAGCAGAGCGATTTTGGTGCGGAGGTCAAGGCGCTCTACATCGGCAACATTCTCAAGAAGCTGCCCCTGTTGAAGCGTAAGATTCTCCACGCGGGGAAAAATGGACACCTGAAGCCGATTAACTTCCACACGGTTTTCTATGGCGTTATGGGGTTTGTTGACGGCGTGATCCAGAAGTGGCTGGCAAGCGACGGCAGGTATTCCCTCATGGATGAGATGCCTACCGTACTGGAGGCGATCTTTTACGGCTTTGTCAATCGCGCGCCCTCGGAACGGGGTTGAGGACTGCACGCGCGGTGGACAAAGACTCGGTGCGCTAGGCAGTAGAGTGAAGCGGAGGGAGACAAAAGAATACCCAAAGCTGGAAAGGAGGGGATGCCGGAGATAGCGAGGACACACTCGCCTGATGTGTGCGCAGCGATCACTGCTGCAGGGAATCGGCAGCGGACGAAGTCAATATGACTGTTGTGCCGGTAGAAGAGAGATCACCCATATCTTTGGAGGAACATGAAATGACCGCAGTCGACATGAAGAAACGGATCGTAGAAATCATTGCAACACAGCTCGGGATCGATCAGGCAGACATAACCCCGCAGGCGAATGTCGTCGACGACCTGGGTGCGGACTCTCTGGATGTAGTTGAACTGATCATGGCTTTGGAAGAGGAATTCAACCTTGAAATTCCCGACGAGGAGGCCGAGAAAATCAAGAACGTTCAGGATATCTTTACTTACATGGAAAGTGCTCTCAAGGCGGCCTGAGGGCTGCCTCGGTGATCGGCCCATCTCTCGGTCCAAGAGGCAAACCGCAGCTCATCCCGGAGCTGCGGTTTTTGCTTTTCGCCTAGCCCGCATCCCGTTGCGGGATGAGGGCTGGTCGAAGAGTTTGTCAGCCCGGAGCACCCGGCCGGCTAACCCTTCGCGTGGCACTCCGCGGTCCTCTTCCCGGGTGCCGGCCCCGGTCAGCTTTTAGTCCCTTCGTCGGAGCTTACCGTGGACTTGACCGCCTGAAAGACGCTCTGAAAAAACCCGTCGAACTGGGTGGGCGAAACTCGACCCACTTCGATAAACTTGACGACGATCTCCTTCGTAACCTTGAGTATCTTTTCCTCATCCTGCGTCATGATCTCCCACCTCCCTATACGAGAAAGCCTCCGCTGGTCGGAAGAAGGCCGTTCTTACGGAACCCAGCAGAGGCTTCTGAGGCGAAGGAAAACTGTGTCCAGCACTCCATCCCTCGCCCCGGTATATAGCAGAGAGCCTTCGGGTATGCAAGGCCGATCCGGTTTCTAGCGTCGTCCTTTCAACCTGCCGCCGAGGAGCCGCAGGAGCACGATTCCAGCCACGAAGCCACCCACATGGGCCCACCAGGCGATACCGGCGAGGGCCTTGGCGCCGCTGAAGAACTCGAAAAAGGCGTTGGCAAACTGGATAAAGAACCAGGCGCCCAGGAAGACGTATGCCGGAATTTCGATTACGGGGAAGATGAGTAGGAGAGGTATCAGGGTAAGTATTCGGGCACGAGGGTAGAGAACGAAGTAAGCGCCCATCACGCCGGCTATTGCCCCGCTGGCTCCCACAGCAGGAAGCCGAGAACCAAAGTTGAGCAGCACATGGAGGCAGGCGGCGGCCACGCCGCAGAGGAGATAGAAGAGAAGATAGCGGAGGTGGCCCAGACGGTCCTCGACATTGTCACCGAAGATCCACAGACTCCACATGTTGCCGAGGAGATGGAGCCAACTCCCGTGAAGGAACATGTAGGAGAAGAACGGGATCGTGCGCTGAGAAAGCGAGATGTGGAAGGCGGGACCGCTGGCGATCTTGGCAGGGATCAAGCTGTAGATAGCGAAGAGAAAGGAGTCCTGCCGCCTACCGTGGAACAGAAGATAGATGAAGACCGCGACGTTCAAGCCAATGAGAGCGGCATTAACGAAAGAAACCCGCTGCTCCGGTATGTTGTCTTTGAGGGGGATCATACAGACGTCGTGTGTCTGCTGTCAGTGGCCCGTTGAGCGACTATTCAACAAGAGAGCTTTCTTCTGCAGCGGCTGACGACAGACAACTGACCAGGGGCGCCTGTCAAAACTTCACGGTCTTACAGATCTCCTCGTACTCTTTCACCTCTTCGGGGGTAAGCTCGCGGCGGAAGAGCCTCGGGTGAACCAAGAGAGGGATCTTCCGGTTCAGAGCCAGGGCCACTGCATCGCTCGGGCGGCTGTCGATGATGAAGTCGGTGCCGTTGACACGAAAGAACACGTTGGCATAGTAGGTGTTTTCCTTCATGTCGTGGATCTCGACGCGGAGGAACTCCACCGGGAGGCTTTCCAAAATGCGCAAATAAACCTCGTGGGTCAAAGGCCGCTTCGGCTCCATAAGCCCTTTTTCTTTGGCAATGGCAGCAAACTCCGAGTCACCGACAAACATCATGAAATAGCGTTTTTCGTCCTCTCTCTCTTTGAGAATCACCATGTTCCCAGTGCTACGGTCGGTCTTAAGGTACACCTCTTGGATGGTGACCAGCTCAGCCTCTGCCATAGTTTCCTCCCCGCTTGTAGAGCCCGCTCTCTTTCGCCTCGCGATGGCCCTGCCGCCAAAATCATTATACCTATCTCCTCCCCATTTTCAAAGCTCGGCGACTCTCGCCTCTCCTGGCCCCTTGACCCGCATAATGGTATGGTCTGATGAAGATTTGCCCGGACTACAAACGCGAGTCCTTTTCCGGATCAAAATACCGAAAGTGATCGCTTTGCCGTTGTCAGCACGGAAGCGTCCGTGATAGTTTTGAGGCGCAACCCCCCGGGCCCTTGCGATCTTTGAGCCACGGGGAGGGTGCGGGAGTACTCTGTGCCACTTGACTTACATCAAGGCCCTGTCCCCGCTCGTGTCTTACTCTATGATCGTCACAACTCGAGACGAGCGGAGGTGCACTATGGCAATGAGGAATATAGTCAGGATAGACGAGAAGAAGTGCGACGGCTGCGGCAACTGCGTTATTGCCTGTGCCGAGGGCGCAATCGAAATTCGCGACGGCAAGGCGGTGATCATCAAGGAAAGCTACTGTGACGGCCTGGGTGCCTGTCTGGGAGAGTGCCCGAGGGGCGCACTCGCTATTGCACAGCGGGACGTCGAGAGCTTCGACGAGGAGGCGGTGAAGGCCCATTTGGCAAGAGTGCAAGGGAGAGAGAGGCAACACGACAAGCCCGTTGCGGTCCCTGGCTGTCCCGGCGCGAGGGCGCTGCAACTCCCCGAGCGGGGAGCGATGCCTACCGAAGAAGGGAGGGCTCAGGCCGGGTCGGCCCTCAGAAACTGGCCGGTACAGATTCACCTGTTACCGGTACGGGCGCCCTTTTTTGATCAGGCGGACATACTCGTGGCCGGTGACTGTCTCCCCTTCGCCATGGGAGACTTCCATAGGCGACTCCTTCCGGGAACCACGCTCGCCGTCGGTTGCCCCAAGCTCGACGATGCTGCTACCTATGTGAACAAACTCGCCCAGATTTTCAACCAGAACAATATCCGTTCGGTCAAGATAGCCTATATGGAGGTGCCCTGCTGTGCTGGCCTGGTGCGGATCGTGGAGAAGGCCTTGGAGGCGAGCGGGAAGGCGATCCCGGTGCGCATGGTGAAGGTCTCGATCCAGGGTGAGATTCTCGAGGAATCGTAATGGTTGATGGCCTGATCGGCGAGGTGAGGAGGATCTCCTGATGACAAAGACGACCTTACGGCCCGTGTTCATCGAGGCCACAACCCTTCCTGACTCCTGGTTCCAGGTTATCTGGAACCTCGTGGATTTTGGCAAGGAGTTTACCGTCGATCGGGGTTCTTACGCCGGGCAGAAGCGGCTGGAGTTGGACTATGTGACGGTGCATATCAGGTACCCGGGGGTGAGACCCCTTCTCCCTGACATCCCGGCTCATCTCGGCATTCCCAACCCCGTGGCTGACGATTACCTGGATTCCTACCTTCCTTACCTGATGACGGCCCACAAGGAGTCCGGTGAAGAGTACACCTACGGCGAGCGTTTGACCGGAGGGCAGATCGATCAGATCCACGCCGTTATCGACACCTACAAGCAATATGGTTTTCGCAACAACCAGATGATCATGACGATAGGTCTTCCGACTGACCTCACGTTGAACGATCCGCCGTGCCTCCGCCACATCGATACCAGGATCCAGGAAGATCGTTTGCACTTTTTCGTCTATTTCCGTTCTTGGGACGCCTGGAACGGCTATCCTGCCAACCTCGGGGGAATGCAACTCCTCAAGGAATACATGGCCGCCGAGATAGGGGTGGAGGACGGAGAGATGATCGTCGCTTCCAAGGGTCTCCACATCTACGACTACGCCTTTGACCTTGCTAGGCTAAGGACATACCGGACCTCCGAGTGCGACAAGGGGGCGGGTTTGTGACGTCTCGAGCGCTGCGGCGTGGTCGTGTTGGCGTGGGGCCGCCTCGCCTTGACCTTCTATGACTCGTTGGCATGGGCATTGCTAGCATCCCGATTGCCGAACGTAGGGCAGCTATGGTGGCTTGAGTGAAAGTGCCACTGCTCTTGCAGGAGCGTTCCATGTGGAAGGATATCATCGCAGCGTTGAAGGCCCTCGATTTCAAGCACCTCAATGAGATCCTCTCTCAGCTCGACATGCTGGAAGTCTTGAAGAACCCCTGGGTCATAGCGGCGATGGTCATCCCTTGCATCGTCTTCGTGATCCGCGGCATGGAGAAGGCTCTGGTAGGCTTTCTCTCGGTCCCGGCACTCATCGTGCTCTTCCAGAAGACGGTGCAGGGCAAGAGCATGCTGGAGTTTGATGCCGAAAGGCTGTTCGTCTTCGTTGTCGGCTTTCTCGTCATTGCGGGAATCAACATCTACTTCTGGGTCGTTCGCGGGAAGTAGCTCCTAACCTCAGGAAATCCATTCCCCAAGTTTAACCTATACGACCGGCAAAGCTCTCAGGAAGAGGGAGCAGCGGCTCCGTCCTCTCCGGATGGGGCATCTTCTGGGGACCCCCATCCTCTCGTGGCGAAGATGAAGGCATAGGCTGGAAGGGCGAGGAGGAAGGTGAGGGCGAAATAGGTGCTGTAGCCGAAGTGGGCCGCAGCCCAGCCGCTCAGGGAGCCGCAGAGCAGACCGGGAATGTTGAACAACGCCGAGAGAATGGCATACTGGGTTGCCGCCCAGCGCTTGTTACACACACTCATGAGGAAGGCGAGGAAGGCCGCGGAGCCGAGGCCGCCGCAGAAGGACTCCACGACCGAGGCGCCGTACACACCCCAGTGGCCGGTCTCGGGGAGCCTAGCAACGGCGGCGTACCCGAGGTTGCTCACCGCTTGCCAGATCCCGAGAAACCAGAGACCGTGGAAAATCCCGAAGCGGGTCGTAAACAGCCCGCCTACCAGAGCGCCGGCGATGGTGGCCACAAGGCCGATGCTGCCGGTAATGAGCCCGATTTCCGTGGTGGTAAGCCCCCGGTCTACCCAGAAGGGCCTCACCATGGGACCCATGGCGGTATCACCCAGATTGTAGAGAAGGATGAAGAGGACAACCCGACGGGCGCGAGGGCGCTGAAGAAGGTCCCTGACCGGGTGAAGGAGAGAGCGTTCCCGGTTAGGGTTGCCATCTGTGGCCGCCCGGGGAAGTGACAGGCTCATTACGCTGCAGAGGGCGAGAACAATAGCGGCGGAAGAGAAAGCCGGTCGCCAACCCAGCCATCCGCCCAGGGCGACGAATACGCCGCCGGCAAGGAGCAAGGCCACTCGGTAACTCGAGATCCGAACGCCATTGGCGATTCCCATCTCCGGCTTGTCCAGGAGCGCGATGGTATAGGCGTCTATGGCGATGTCCTGGCTGGCGGCAAGGAAAGCCAGGCTCATGAGGCATAGCCACAAGGGCAGGGAGGGGGAGCCGGGATCGATGAGCATGAGCGTGACGAGGAGAAGAGCGAGGAGAGCCTGGGCGCCCGCCATCCAGCGGCGGTACTCCCCCCAGGCATCCACGGCAGGGGCCCAGAGAAACTTGGTCGCCCATGGAGTCCGGAGCAGGTCCATGAGGCCGATTGCCTGGAGGGAGAGGCCATGAAGGCGAAAGTACACTGGAAGAGCAGCGCGAATGATGCCGAAGGGGAAGCCCTCGGCGAAGTAGAGCATGCTGACAACGAGGAGTTTCCGGCGGAGTGTCATGGCGCTTCCGAACAAGGGGCCGTTTGACAGGGGCAACCCTGAGTCCTTATTGAATTCGCAGAGAGCCCGTGGTGAACCGGTCGAGCCGCACCGATACACCGTCGTGGTCAAACCGCTCAAGGATACATCAGAACCTCTCTGGTTCCTACGGGAAGAAGTGGGCACGGGAGAGAGTATGTGCCCATGGTCGGCATTGATGGTCAGCCTCGGTCTTCTCGAGGTGGAGGGGCACTCGAGTCAGAAGCCGGGCGGACACGTGGCTAAGTCCATCGATTCATAAATTCGCTCAAGAGTTTGTTCCCTCATGACTTAGTGCGAAGTGAGTCCTGACTCGGTTAACGATACGTGATCGTATTTCCGAGTCGAAGCACTAAGCGGCCGCACTCCGGCGCTTCGCGTAGTCCTCAAGTTGAAAAACGCCCCCCGGGTGGCAGTGAACGAGGCGAAAAATCCCGCCAGCTTCCAGATTTTTCTGCTTGCACAGGAGGTACATCTTGAATAGGGTGAGGGTGGTGAGGGCCACAATTTTCTGTTCCGCCAGGAACGACTGAACGGGTGCCGGAAAATTGGTGAACCGCGGTCGTCCACCTCCCGGTTCCGGTACGCTGTTACTACCCACGAGCACCAGGCGAAGTTCCCCGCCCTTGGCGAGGTCGAAGGTGGTGAGAGCCTCCCACTTGTCCCACTCCGGCGAGAGTTCCTGGACGTCGCTCAAGATCTTCAGGCCCAAGGTGAGCTGGTTCCCCGGAAGCCTCACGATGCCGTCAAGGGCATTGTGATGGGGGGAGCGGATGACCTCCAGCCCGAGATCACGGAGGAGTTGATGAATGGCATCGGTGAGCAAAAGGACGTTCTTGCTTTTCAGCAGACACTCGAGGGGGTTGAAGTCCTTTTTCTCAGAACTTTCTCCTTTATTGTCCTGGCTCGTGACCGCTGCCTTCGTACCGCCTCTTGTCACTTTCGTTTCAACTTTGCTGATGATGAGCATGCCGATCAGGCAGAAGAGGGGCACCCAAAGCTGGAGGTTATCGCTATAGGTCACCACGGAGTAGAAGGCATAGACGGCAAGCAAGAGCTGAAAGAGAAGAAGGGTTTTCTGTTTCATGGCACGCTCCGCTGCAGCTATTCCGTGGCGGTAAAAAGCAAGTAACGTGCCAGAAATTACTTATTATTCTCAGCCTCGTGCATAGTGCGGGCTCGCACCGAGGGAATAAGCTCGTCTGGGAACTCATGAAGCAAAGGACTCAGGCGGGGGATGATCCGGGGTTTATTACTCCACCTTGTCAGAGCCCTCGGCTGCCGGCAGCATCCCCTTGGCTCTGAGTTTCAAGCGTTTCTCTCTCCGTTTTCGTCTACGGTCCAGTTCTCTTCTCCGTTCGATCTTCTTGTGTCGCGCCATGGAATCTCTCTCCCTTTCTCTCTGAGGGTCAACCACAACCGGACGTGGCGGTCAACTTCCCAACTTGACGACGAGATAACCCTCCAGGACTTTGGCTATGGTCTTCAAGATAGCGGCCTCTTCTCGAGCATGCCACTTGCCTCGACCGAGGGTCGGTTCCAGATGTCGAAGGATAGCGCGCTGGATCTCGCCTGCCATGTCCTCCTGATGGCCGTGCTGGTGAATCTTCATGGCAACCGCCATCTCGAGCTCCTTGTCGATCTGGTCCAGCATTTCCAGGAGAGTCGCCTCCCGCTCTTTAAGACCACCGATTCTCGCATAATCGATACGTTTTTTCAGACTCTTCTTATATTCCTCCAAAGCGAAAAGGGATGAGGCGAGGGCGAGCACCTCCTCCCTCCGGCCCCGTTCCTTGAGGAGATGTTGGATGGTGAGGGAAAACTCCTGGAGTGTTTCATCGTCGAACTCCTCATGGGTCTCGCTCATCTTCTCGATTCGAGCGATTACTCTTGCGGCGGTCTCCTCATGCATCGTGCCTCTCCTCTGGACTGTCGCGCTTACGCCCCTGTCGATCCCCGGAAGCTGACGGTTACGAGGTTGGACGTCAACTTCGCACAGTCGGGTTGCTCTGTCAAGAAGATCGTATGCAACATTAATTCCAGATTATTTACCCTCGGGCTCTCTCAGGGAGATTGATTCCGTGAAATGGGTTGCGAGAGCACGCCTGACCGACTATCCTATCTGTTACGGTTCTCGTGCGCAAGGAGTGGTTATCATGAATGATCGGCATGAGGGAACCCTGCGGCTGGATTCTTTTCGCCGCGAGATCGACAAACTGGATCTCGAGATTCTTGAACTCCTCCAGCGGCGTATGGCTCTCGTTGAGCAGATCGCTTTCCTCAAGAGGCAGGCCGGCGTGGACGTCCAGGATGCCGCTCGTGAGGAAGCGATTTTTCGGCGTCTAGCGCAGGAGGCCCGAACGCCGCTCTCCCCGGAGGCGGTGGAGCGAATATTTGGTGAGATACTGAAGGTCTCCCGAGAGCTTCAATCCCGATGGAGCGACTAGCCCGCCTTTCCCTTGTCCGCAATCCTCATTTTGTAGTATGATACCTCTCAAAACTTCCCATGACTTCGCGCTGCGTCCAGATCATGCCTTACTTTCCTCGCATTCGCTCCCGGCGCAGTCTCGAGAGGCATGTGCTCCCTGTTCCCCAGAGGCTGTACCGCTACACAGGTGTTACCGTAAGAGCCCGGAGGCGGGCTCTTCTTGGTGCTTGGGTCTTGCCCTCCCTAGGTCGGGAGGGTGGAAAGGAGGAAGCCCTATGACAGCGCAGTCACCCCTTACCATTCCCATGGAGATAAGGCCCGCCCGCATGCGCTTTCGTAATGAGATCTGGGAGCGGACCCACGGGTGGCGGAGCGACGTCGACGTTGCGGTAGAGCAGATGGCCCGGCTGCTCGATGTCAAAGATCTGGAAGGGATCAAGAAGGCCGTGGAGGTGGGGAAACCGGACAGGACCTACGGCTACCTCAATGATCCGAGAGCCTTTTTCCAGGCTCTTTTAGCAGCCCAGGGGGTGAGACAGCAGGACGCCGTGAGCGCCTACCACAAGACCAGAGACACGCTGGTGCAAGGGGAGGTCATGATCGCCAATCAGATCACCATCTCCGATATCAAGGCGGACATCGGCTCGATTGGCGGGCACATCAAGCCGGGAATCTCGGTGGTAGAGGCGGTGCGCAAGTACGTGGAGCAGGAGGGGGTGAACAGTGGTCTCCTCCGCAGCTTCTTCGTGAGCAGCACCGGCGACGATATCTCCATCCTCATGACCCACCAGCGGGGCAAACTGGATGAGACCATCCATAATCTTGCCTGGAATGCCTTTCTGGTGGGCACGGAAGTGGCGCGTCTGGAGGGACACTACGGTGCAGGTCAGGATCTCCTGGTGGATGCCCCGGCCGGGAATGTTAAGGGTGCAGGCCCGGCGGTGGCCGAGCTGGAATTCGTGGAGCGGGGCGCCGAGCCTTTTGTCAGCTTCGGTGCCGATAAGACCAATCCAGGTGCCTTCAGCCTCCCCCTCTATCTCCTCTCGGACCCGATGTATAACTCGGGGCTTATCCTGGCAGACAACATGCGGCCGGGATATACTTACCGCATCCTGGACCTGACTCACAAGGGCGAGGACAAGGCGATCTACCTGAACACGCCGGAGGACCTGTACGATCTGGCTCTTCTCGTCCGTGACACTGATAACTTCGTCATCGAGTCCGTCTTTCTCAAGACAACAGGCGAGCAGTTCGTTGCCGTCAGCGCTACCCGGCTCCATGACATCGCGGGGAAATATACGGGTAAGGACGATCCGCGCATGCTCGTCCGCTGCCAGGGCCAGTTCCCAGCCACCGGCGAGGTGCTCCATCCTTTTGCCCTGGGGCACCTGGTGGCGGGATTCATGCGGGGCAGCCACAACGGCCCTCTCATGCCGGTGAAGCTCAACGGCACCATCTCCTGGTTCGACGGACCACCGATCGTGACCGCTGCAGCATTCAGCGTGAAGAACGGTATCCTCACCGAGCCCGCTGACGCCTTCGACCAACCCTTTTGGGACGCAGTTCGCCACGAGGTGGCTCAGAAGGCTCAATGGATTCGGCGGCAGGGGTTCTTCGGCGCCGCGATGCTCCCATGGAATGAGCTCGAATACTCCGCAGGACCGGTCAAGAAGATGAAGGCCCTTCAGAGTCGCTTCAC
This sequence comes from Deltaproteobacteria bacterium, assembly GCA_017861095.1. Taxonomy (GTDB): domain Bacteria; phylum Desulfobacterota; class Syntrophobacteria; order BM002; family BM002; genus JAGFXI01. The sequence goes on from JAGFXI010000024.1 coordinate 14,471, forward strand.
CTTGGAGCGGGACGGGGAGCCGATGGAGGGGGCCGCGGGCTCACAGAAGGATTAGCCCCCAGCCCGCATGATGCACGAGGCGCCGTCCCGAGATCGTGGAGATCGTCGTGCCACCGGGCAAGCATCCCGCGGCACCGCGGGACTCGGACCTGAGGTATACTTGTCAGTACGTCGCAAGGTTCGCGTGTCCTCAGCCTGTCGAAGGAACACCCAAGGACGCCCGTAAGGACGGCCATATCCGCGGTCGCAGCAGGTGGTTCGTGCATAATGCGGGCCAGGGCACGGGTCGCCCACCGGGCTCTCTTGTCAGCTATACTCTTTCATGCTATGGTCCCAGTCGCTAAAGTCCCGGCGGGCGACCCCTGTGAGGGGGGTGGACGCACGCGGGCTCGGGAGCGGTGCGGCATACCCGCGATCCATACCCAGGGGAATAGACGGGGCGACCTGTCGATGACGACGTCCTCCCCCACTCCAGTAAGTCTTCTCCCCGCGAATGAATCTATGGTTGAAATCGTTCACCTTGCAACCTTCAAGCGCAGGCAGGCAGCACGGAGGGGTTTCAAGGCTTGGCTGCGCCGTTTCGGCGAGCCGCTGGATGAGGAGACCAGGATTGGTGACCTCTCGGACAGGACCTTGGCCTTTCTCATTTCTCCCGGGGAGGAGAATATCTTCCTCCTCTACGAACTGGTGATGGGAGTAAAGGGTCTCGGGACCAGCAGCGACTTCTTTAATCTTGACCGAGCGCTCAAGATGGAGGTGATTGACATCTCCATCTACCTATTAGACCAACTCCGTTTCGAGTGTATGCGTCGCCTGAACTGGCTGGTGTGCGATTCTCCAGCCCCGTTGTCGCTTGTTGAACTGGTCGAGCACTACCCGACGCTGACCGGAGAGGGCCGAAGGATGATCCCGGCACTCAGCGCCTCCCATCCGAACTACGAAACTTACAAGCGACTCTCCGAATTTGATAAGGAGACCTTCGTTCGCAAACAGATCCCTGCCGCGATCGAGAGATTCAAGAGTGGATTGAAAGGGTAGCCCCGGATGCTTCATGGAGAGAATGCATTTCTTCAACGGTCGGTAGCCAAAGGGCGTGGGCCGGTCCGGTAAGAGCATGAAGGTTTTCACTGGGATTCATCGAGAGGATCTGATAAAAGAAAAGACTGTCCGGGTCCACAAGGGAGAAAAACCCCATGCGGGAGGCTAACACACTCCAGAGGCTGCGGTTCATGGAGCTGGTGCAGAAGTGCCTCCCCTTCAGATGGCAGAGATATTGGGACTGTGGCACCCGCTCTTTTGACGTGTCCCTGATGCTGCAGGACACGGGAAACACCAAGATAGGAAGAAGGGAGCGGGTCCTGTTGAGACTCCTGGCCAGGATCGGGAGCGGCAGGGTGGAACCCTCTGGGCAGATTCTCGATGCTAGCCGCAGCCTCGACCGGGAGCGCCGGCAAATCATTAGGCGATGGTTAAAGGCGGGCGAGGGAGAACACCTGCCCCTCGTGGCCAACCCCGAGCCTCTCCCAACTGTCAGGCACGCCGAGCC
>JAGFXI010000168.1 GCA_017861095.1 Deltaproteobacteria bacterium
GGCCTTACGCCTGTCGGTTTCATCGATGATGATGTGAGGAAGCACAAGAGCAGGATTCGAGGCTATGAGGTGCTCGGGGGGCTTGAGAGTCTAGAGCGAGCCGTTGCGAGGCTTGGCGTAGACGAGGTGATCGTGGCGTCGAAAAAGATTCCTTCGAAGAATATCCAGACTACCAGCACGGTTTGCCAAGGACTTGGGGTCAGCCTGAGAAACATGGAGCTCTTCATCGACTGAGCTTCCGGGTTCGGTTCGATCGCGAGGAGACGAAAAAAGGCCGATGTCACACCGACATCGGCCTTTCTCTTTTCTGGCGGAGAGAGAGGGATTCGAACCCTCGGTAGAAGCTTTCACTCCTACAGTCGCTTAGCAGGCGACCGCCTTCAGCCTTCTCGGCCATCTCTCCAAGCAAGCTCTCAGCTGCCAGCTCTCGCTCGAGCCTCTCCTTCGTTTCCCCCCGGGGGGTTGAGTTCGCCGCCGGTGAGCCCCGGCTGCCAGCTATCTGCTGCCGGCTGCACGCTCCTTCTGGCGGAGGGAGTAGGATTCGAACCCACGGTCCCGCTCATCACGGGACAACGGTTTTCAAGACCGCCGCCTTAAACCACTCGGCCATCCCTCCTGCGCCTCCTAGCTACCATCTTCACCCGCAAATGTCAACCTGGGGCCGCCCCGCTCTCCGCCTCCTCCCGGCGCTTTTCCGCCGTACCAGCACTCTATCGTTCGAGGGACTTCTGCTGCCAGAAGGTCTCCTCTAAGCCCTCCAGTTCCAGGGCCGCCTGTTCCCACTGCCGCGTATACCCCTCCAGATCGCGCTTGAGCTCATAGTACTCCCGGGTGAGTTCGTCCACCGGGCTGCCGTTTCGATAGGTCTCGGGTGCGGAAAGGAGGCGACCGAGATCATCGAGGCGCCGGGTGGCTGAGTCGATCGTCTGCTCCAGCTCCGCGAGTTTGCTCGCAACGGGGGCTTTCTGCCGATGAAGCTCATTGCGCCAGGCGGCCTCCAGCCGCTTCTGTTCCTTGCCTTTTCGCGCCGACGCAGCTTGCTCTTTCCTCGCCGCCTCAGGCTGATCTGAAGGCGCGGGCCCCTCCACTCGCTTCTTCCAGATCTCCTCGTAGTCGCGGTAGTTTCCCGGAAACACCTCCACTCGGCCGTCCCGAACAACGAGGACCTTGTTACAGACCGCATTGATGAGGTGCCGGTCATGGGTCACGAGGCAAATGGTTCCCTCGTAGGCCTTGAGGGCGTCCTCCAGGACGCGACGCCCCGGGATGTCCAGATGGTTGGTCGGCTCATCGAGAAGAAGAAAATTCGCCTGTTGCACCAACATGTGGCAGAGAAGGAGCCTGCTTCGCTCACCGCCGCTCAGCACCGAGATGCGCTTCTCCACCTCGTGATCGCGGAAGAGGAAGGCTCCGAGAAGGCTCCGGATCTGCCCGTGTGGCATGCTGCCGGCGATCGATCTGACGGATTCGATCACCGTCTGCTGAGGGTTGAGAAGCTCGAGTTGCTGTTGGGCGAAGTAGGCGATCCGGACGCCCGTGCCGAGGGTGCGTTGACCCGCATCCGGGGGGAGCGCTCCCGCCATGAGCTTGAGGAGCGTTGTCTTCCCGGCGCCGTTGGGGCCGAGGAAAGCGACGCGGTCTTCCCGCTGGATGGCAAGATCCAGGTCGCGGTACACGGGGAAGTCGCCGTAACTCTTGCTAAGGCCCTGGAATTCCAAGACCACGCGCCCCGACCGGTCCGGTGCCGAAAACCGGAAAGAAAATCTGGCTTGCGACATGGGGGGCGCGATGATCTCCATCTTCTCCAGCATCTTCAGGCGGCCCTGGACCTGACGGGCGCGATCTTTCCGCGCCCGGTTTCGGTCGACGAACCGCTTGATCTGGCGGATCTGTTCCTGCTGGTGGTTATAGGCGGCCCACTGGCCTTGGACCTGTTTCTCCTTCTCGTCCAGGTAGCGCTGGAAGTTCCCGGGATAGGAAGTGACCTTGCCGTTCTCCACCTCGAGGAGGCGCTGAACCACCCGGTCCAGGAAGACACGGTCGTGGGAGACCAGCATAAGGGCCGACGGGACCTGAACGAGGTACCCCTCCAGCCAAACGAGGGAATCCAGATCCAGGTGGTTGGTCGGCTCGTCGAGCAGAATCACATCCGGTTCGGCGAGGAGGAGCCGAGCCAAAGCCACGCGCATTGCCCAGCCACCGCTCATCTCCTCCACCGGCCGGCCGACATCACCCTCCTTGAAGCCGAGCCCGGCGAGCACCTTCCGGGCCCGGACTGCCAGATCGTACCCTCCGAGCCGGTGGTATTCCTCGAGGAGAAAGCTTTGGCGTCGGGCTGTCACCGCCATCTCCTTCTCGGGAAGAGGCTCCTCGAGCCGTCTCGCGAGAAGGGCGAGTTCCGCCTCGATGGCGCGAACCTCGGCCGCCACGTCCAACACCTGGGCGAGCACAGTCTTGCCGCGGAACTGGAGGACGTCCTGGGGGAGGTACCCCAGACGAAGATTCTTTGGGACGGAGATCTGTCCCTGATCGGGATCCTCAAGGCCGAGAAGCAGCCGAAAGATGGTGCTCTTCCCCGATCCGTTCGCCCCGACAATGCCTACTCGCTCTCCCGGGTTCACCTGGAACGAGCAGTCCACCAGAACGTCTTGCTTCCCGAAGAGTTTGTTCACCCGGCTAAAGGAAATCATGATCAGGGCTCAGGGTTCAAGGTTCAGGGATCGGCTGTCAGCCCTCAGGCTTCTTGCCGTAACGCCGCCGCGTCGTGCTCTGGTGGTCACTTAATCCCTGGCGGTTCTTGGAAAAACCTCTCTATGAGTCGTAGGTAGATTTCGACCCCCAGGGGCAATACCCGCTCATCCACGTTGAAGCGAGAGGTATGGAGCATGTGGGAGACCCCCAAGGCCTCGTTGGCGCAGCCGAGGTCAAAGCCGGCTCCAGGACAGCGCTCGAGGAAGTAGGAGAAGTCCTCGCTGCCGAACTTGGGCTGGCGGAAGAGGACCCGATCCTCCCCCACCAACTCCCGGGCCGCCTCTGCTACGAAACGGCTCACCGCTTCGTGGTTGACCATGGGCGGATACCCCTCGGAGAGAGTGACTGTCCCCCGAATTCCATGGGCCTCGCAGGTGCCCCGAACCAGATCGTTGAGCCGCGTGCTCGCCAGGTCGCGCACCTCGCGGTGTAGAGCCCGTATAGTCCCAGCGATTACCATCTCGTCAGGGATGATGTTCGTCGCCGTTCCTCCCTGGACCCGGGTGACACTCATGACCAGGCCCTTGGTGGGGTCAACGTTTCGGCTGGCGATGGACTGCAGGGCGGTGATGAGGTAAGCGCCGACGATGATGGGATCCCGGCTCAGGTGGGGGTAGGCGGCGTGGGCACCTTTCCCGATGAGCCTGATCTCAAAGGCATCTGCAGAGGCACAGGCCTCGCGGAGGTAAATGCCGACGGTCCCGATGGGAAGGAGAGGCGCCATGTGGGCGGCAACGACGAGATCCACGCGCGGGTTCTCCAGCACACCGGCGGCGATCATCTCCCGGGCGCCATGGCCTCCTTCTTCACCAGGCTGGAAGATGAATTTCACCTGACCGCGAATACGGCCGCGCAGATCGGAAGACTCGGCGATAACCCTCGCGGCGCCGAGCACCATGGTCATGTGGGCATCGTGGCCGCAGGCGTGCATCACCCCCTGGTTGCAGGAAGCGTAAGCGACGCCGGTCTCTTCCCGGATCGGCAGAGCGTCCATGTCGGCACGAAGAGCAACGGTCTCCCCGGAGGCCTCTCCACGGCACAAACCGACGACGCCGGTACCCCCGACTCCGTCCTGAACCTCCATCCCGAAGCTCTTCAGGTATTCGGCGACCCGGGCAGCGGTACGCTGCTCCTGAAAGCGGAGCTCGGGGTGCCGGTGAAAGTCGCGGCGGACTTCCTTCAACCAGTCATCCAGCCGTGTTAGCGCTTCTCTTACCAATCCTCGGTTCTCCTTGTCATCCGCTCAATGCGTGCCTGTGTCTCCCCATCGCCGTGTTTCGGCTTCACCGTGTCTCCGTCTCATCGTTCTGTGTCACCGTCTCTGTCTGTCGGTATTCCTGTGCGTCTCCCTATCTCCGCGCCGGCCCGTCGAGGCGCAGTGCTACGCCTGTTCTTCCAGAGCTGCGAGGAGTTTCAAAACGTCCGACTTTCCCGCCGGATGCCCCGGGAAGTGCTGGCGCCAGTAGGTGCTACAGACAGGTTTCTCCACGTAGAGGCCTTCGGCGCTTTCCCGGCCACCCATATCGCGCAACCGATTGCTTTTGTAAGTCCGGAAGACCAGGTAATCGTAGATCGACGCTTCAAACACGAGGCCTTTGATTTCCTCCGCCACGGAGAAGATCGAGGCCGGCAGGAGATCGTCGACGGTCGCCTCCTTGTTCCCTAAGGTGACCTTTTCGCCGGCAATAGCGGTTATTACCCCTCTCAGGTAGGAGTACCCAACCTTGCGCCAGACGGCGTCGCCCTCCTTGAAACAGATGTCTTCCTTTTCCATAGTCTTTCACTCCACGTTTCGTACGATCTCCCCGCCTTCAGGGTGCGTAACGGAACAACCGCGAAGGGGAATGTATAACACAGAGCTCTTGCCGAAGGAAGCAAGGAGAGATTACAACCTCGATGTGTGACTCCGAGAGGAAAGACGGATTGGATCCTAGACGGGCTCATCTTCCTGTTTCCGCTTCTCTGTCCTTTCGCCACAGACGAATTGGTTATTTCACCAAATCTGGTGGTTTCACAGGAGGGGCGGACTCGGGCTCTCCTTTCTAACTTATCGGATCTCCAACTGAAATACGTTTCTCCCCGCCTTGGCATCCGTCGTGCTCTACCCCGGGGAAACACCACAGAGCGTAGAACAAAGGAGTGACCACAATGAGAGGACACACCAAGATGATCCTCGGAACCCTGATGATCCTGGCCCTGGTTGGACTCCATCCCCACACCTCCCGGGCAGCCGATGTGGAAAGCATCCAGACTGTGGATTTCGGCATCTACAAGACGGCCTTCGAACGGTGGGAGGCCGCCCCCAGCCACGGCAAAGGCAAGATCGAGATCGTCTCCGACCGCAAGCTCCTCTGCCTCACCGACAGGATTTCCGCTGCCCCCGGCACCGAGATTGGTGTGCGCTACGAGGGACGCAAGATGGCCGAGAAGAGCTTTACCCTGCAGGGAACGCACCAGGCGAAGGGCCTCGGCTTCAACGGCTAAGGAGTAGGTTCACAGAACGGTTCACCCCCAACTCGCACTCCGGCCATCCGCCCCGAACCCCAACACGCGCCGAGTACGAGTTG
>JAGFXI010000169.1 GCA_017861095.1 Deltaproteobacteria bacterium
GGAGGGTTTTCTGTGGCTGGATTACTGCCAGCCGACCAAGGAGGAACTCTCGGCCCTCATCGATCCCTTGGGCCTCCATCCGCTCTCGGTCGAGGACTGTACTGATGAGAATCAGGTTCCCAAGATCGAGGACTTCCCTGGGAACACCTTTATCATTTTCAACTCCTTCCGTTACTCCAATAGAACACTCTCAATTGATGAGGTTGATCTCTTCATCGGGCAGAACTTTCTGGTTACCGTGAGCGGACGCGAATCCAGCAACCGCCCGCTTCTGAGTGAGATCGAACGCATTGTGAAGCTCGATATCGAGAGCGCCCGCAAGGGGCCGTCGTTCCTCTTGCACGTCGTCCTGGACCACATCGTGGACCAGAAGTTCGTGGCGATCGAAGCGCTCCAGGAGGAACTGGACCATGCCGAGGACGCGATGCTGGACGACCTTTCGCGCTTCAATCCAGCGGAGCTGCTCCGCCTACGCCGGGATCTGTTGGCGCTCCGCAAGAGCCTCTTCCACGAGCGGGAGATCCTCGTGAAGATCTGCCGCAAGGACTCTCCCTTTATCTCGGAGAAAGCGATCTTCCACTATCGCGACATTTATGACCATCTTGCCAAGTTCTTCGAGCTGACCGAGACCTCCCGCGACATCGTCACCAGCCTCATGGAGATGTACCTGTCAATGCTGAACAACCAGATGGCTAAGACCGCCAACGAGACGAACTCGACGGTCAGACGCCTGACCTTCATCACCACCATCTTTATGCCCCTCACGCTTCTGGCCGGAATCGGCGGCATGTCCGAGTGGTCCATGATGACAGGGCCCGCCAACTGGAAGATCTCATATCCGGCCTTCATATTGGCGATGGCCTTGATCGGTATCGCGAACTATTACTTGCTGAAGTGGTTCGAGAAGAAGGACCAAGGCCGGGGTCGAGGGGCAGCCGGCCTCGATAGGTCAGCCTGATCCCTCTCCGGAGGGGCTGTCCTGGCTTGCCCGCCTTCAGGCGGAGTGGCCCAAATGTGTTCCCATTGGAGAAGACACGAATGACGCTGAAACAGACGTATGACATTCGCGTTGAAGAATTCATCTCGCTAGTCACACCCGCAGCTCTCACGAGAGAACTGCCGATGACTCCCGGGGCCGCTCAAACTGTTCTTACCGGTCGAGAGACCATCGAGGACATCTTGAGTGGAAAGGACAAACGCGTTCTGGTGATTGTCGGCCCCTGCTCGATTCATGACGTAGACGCGGCCCTTGAGTATGCGAGGAGGCTAAATGAACTGCGGCAGAAAGTCGCCGAGACGCTTTACTTGGTAATGCGGGTGTATTTTGAAAAACCCCGCACTATAGTCGGCTGGAAAGGGCTGATCAGCGATCCGCGACTCGACGGTTCCTGCGATATGGAAACCGGCCTTCGTATGGCCCGCAAACTGCTGCTGCAGGTCACCGAAATGGGTCTGCCCACGGCGACCGAAATGCTCGATACGATCACACCGCAGTATATTGCGGGCCTGATTTGCTGGGCTGCGATCGGAGCCCGCACAACTGAATCTCAGACCCACCGCGAGATGGCCAGTGGACTTTCCATGCCGGTTGGCTTCAAGAACGGCACCGACGGCGATTTAACTATGGCTGTAAACGCCATGGTGGCCGCTGGCTCGCCGCAGAGTTTCTTGGGTATGGATCACAACGGCCGGATAAGCATCGTCAAGACACGCGGCAACCACTCGACCCATTTGGTCATGCGCGGCGGCAACCGGCCCAATTATGATTCGGTCAGCATTAGAGAAGCGCTGGAGCTTCTTCGACAAAAGAAGTTGATTGAAGGAATTATGGTTGATTGTTCTCATGACAATTCCAAGAAGGATTATAGAAACCAAGGTATTGTGTGGAGAGATGTGCTAAATCAACGAATTTATGGGAACAAAGCTTTGATAGGATTGATGCTTGAAAGCAATATTAATGAAGGTAATCAGAAAAATATCGGCGACCTGTCCACCATGAAATACGGAGTCTCCATCACTGATTCCTGCATCTCCTGGGAAGCTACTGAGCAGTTGCTTATATCGGCTCACAAACAGCTTAGTAAGCAGTGAATCCTGAATCCAGAATCGGTGAATGTTGGCCCGCATTATGCACGAACTACCTGCTGCGACCGTGGATATGGCCTTCCTCCCGGGAGATCGTACATGGTTCGAGGGCGAGCACGGCGGATACCGTCTGTTGTCTGGCGAAGTACCTCCGCACCGCCGACAGGTTCCGGATGAATCTGCAGACAAGTGCGAGCTGAGGCTTGCGAAGGTCCGCCCTGGACGGCGCCTGCTTCCTGAAGTGCACAGGTACAGTGCGGGAATGTGATGGAGCGGTGGGGTGCCATGGTGGGATGGGGACAGCTCGATGCGGGGCATTCGGCTGATCGTGCTTTTCTGCTATCCTCGTCTTTGATGTCGCCAGTCTATTGATAGCGGCGCCATGCGCGAAGTGGCGCGAGGCTGCTGGATTGCGGGCATTCCTGATCCATGCTACGGAGGGCGAAAAAGACCCGGGCGAAGGAGTTGAGAGCGGCCGGGGTTCGGAGGAACACCATGGGATACAAGATCCTGGTCGTGGATGACGAAGAGCCGATAAGGGAATTACTCGAGGGTTTTCTCGAAGGACAGGGACACAAGGTGGTTCTGGCCTCGAACGGGGAAGAGGCTCTTCTGTTGGCAGAAGAGGAGAGTCCCCACCTGATCGTTTTGGACGTGAGAATGCCCGGGCTCGACGGCATAGAGACCTGCGCTGCGCTGAGAGCGAATGAGAAGACCCGGGCGATCCCAATTATCCTGGCAACCGCCTTCAGAGAGGTTCTCGCGGAGGCGCTGGAGGCAGGAGTTGATGATTTCGTGACCAAGCCTTTTCACCTGGCGGAACTCCTGCACCGGGTGCAGGCCTTACTTCGGGTTCGCCACTTGGAGAATGAACTTGAACGGGCCGCGGCCTATGTATACGAACTCCGGAAAAATCTTCCCGAGAAGTAGTGGAATGCAGGGCCGAAGTCAACCGCTACGGAGGACTCCCGGTTCGGCGAGGGTGTACCGATGCTCCCTGGCCGGGCGGGAAACCGACAGCGCTGTGCCGCGCGGGCCGAGGGGTGAGAGAACCTGGCCTCAGGTGGCAAGGAAAATGCAGGGCATGACGGACGGGTCAAAGGAACCGCGGCGCGGCGATGCGCATTGGCCCGACAAGGAGGCTCGGGAGAGAGGGTAGGCCCGTCATGCGGCAGCGCTCAATGAGATCCGGAATGCAAAGGCGTGCCGCGAGCTCTGCTTTGGCGACCACCACGAGTATTTTCAGGCTGGGACGCTGTGGGGCTTCGAGCCCCGCGGTGGGGGCCTTCCTTAGAGACCTAGGTGCGTCTCGTGCATAATGCGAGCTAGGGTCCTTGGCCACCGTACCTCGGTGCAACGCTAGAACGTGCAGGAGGCAGGAACTTTGGGTTCCCGCGAGCAGGCCATCTCTAACTTCCTTAGCATCCTCCGCCTTCACACCATCAAGACCCAGATCATCGCCTTTGCTCTTCTCGCCACCCTCATACCCTCCCTGAATACCGGCTGGATCTCCTACGTGCACAATCGACGCTTGCTCGATGAGAAGATCAATCAGGAGTTGCGGAACCTTACCTCGCATGCCGCTTGGGAACTGGACCTCTGGCTGAAAGAACGGTTGTACGAACTCCGAGTCTTCTCCACCTCTTATGTGGTCTCAGAGAACCTGGAGAGATTTTCCGCCCCCGGCGGTCAGCGTCGTGTCAACACCCCCAAACAGCGTCGTCTTGGAGATTACCTGAAATCGGTGCGGGAAAGATTTGTTGACTATGAAGAACTTGTGGCACTGGAGCCGGGAGGCCAGGTGGTGGCATCCAGCGCCGAGCGGGCGGGCCGCCTGTCACTGCCGGAGGACTGGCAGGTCACGGCCCGAACGGGGAAGCCGATCCTCGGCAAACCTCTTTGGGACGAAGCGGGGAAGCAGTGGACCCTGGCGATCGCGGCTCCCGTGCTGGCCGGGCATGAGGAGTTCCTAGGGGTCCTGGCCGTCAGACTTAATTTTCGCCAGGTCGGGAAGATGCTTCAGGGTTATGCCAGAGGCGATGCCGGGGACCTTTTCTTGATCACCGAGGAAGGAACCGTGCTCTCCAGTTCGCGCTTCTCCCCGTCAGAGCTCTTTGAGATCAGGCTCCCAAGCAGAATAGCCTCCCAGCTCTTTTCCCATGAAACGGTTCTCGAGCACTACCGCAACGACCGGGGTGTCACCGTGGTTGGCACTCTCAAAGGGACAAGTCAAATTGGATGGGGAGTGGTGGCTGAACTGGATCACGACAAGGCATACGCTCAGATTTTCCGACTCCGGAATCTCACTATCGCGCTCATTGTGGGACTGCTTGTAGTCGTCGGGTTTGCCGCCTATGTTCTGGGACTCACCATTGTCCGGCCTCTGAACCGCCTCATCACAGCCGCTTCCCAAGTCGCCTCGGGCAATCTGGATGTTAACGTGCCGGTGCTTGGTCGCAGTGAGTTGGGATACATGACCGAGGTCTTCAACGACATGGTCACCCGTCTCCGACAGGGAAGAGAAGGGCTCGGTGCCATGAACCGGACGCTGCGGGAGCGCAACCGAGAACTCCACGAACTCTCAATAACTGACAGTCTGACCGGACTTTACAACCGCAAACACCTCATGGAGGTGCTGACGAAAGAGGTGGCGAGAGCCGAGCGTTACCAGCGCCCGTTGGCGGTGCTGATGATCGATGTCGATCACTTTAAGCTATACAACGATACCTGCGGACATCTGGCGGGTGACGAGGTACTCAGGAATATTGCTGCCATCTTCAGGGGATGTCTCCGCGAGTCTGATTGTGTAGGACGGTACGGTGGCGAGGAGTTCCTGATTATCCTGCCCGAGACTGTGGCGGATGACGCGCGGCGGATAGCAGATAGAATCCGCTCGCGCTTGGCGGAGGAAAATTTTCCTGCTGACTCCAAACCGGTGAACATCACCATAAGTGGAGGTATCGCAATCTTTCCCGGCAACGGCCGAAGCCCGGAGTCACTGCTGCGAAGCGCAGATGCCGCCCTTTATCAGGCCAAGAATCATGGCCGCAACCAAGTGGTATCTGCGGCAAGTGAAGCCGAGGCCGCCTGAGCGAGCACAAAGCAAGCTCCATGCCTAGCCGGCGACGATGAAGCTTGGCTATTGCCCACTGACCAGGGTTTGAAAAACCCAGCCGCTTCGCCCGTCACCCAGTACCCGCACCCACTGACCCTTATAAGAGTGGCCA
>JAGFXI010000170.1 GCA_017861095.1 Deltaproteobacteria bacterium
ACGCGAGACAACGGCGACCGCTCCAGGAGCCAGTCCCAGGAGAACTCGTTTCGCCCCATGATCCCTCGTCTCGCAAAGATCATGAGGAAGATGAGGATGATCGAGAAGATTACCATGCGCATCCCGGGAACCCCGGGGATATCCAGGCCGAAGATCTCCATGGGTTCCTCCACGGCCCTCAGCCATTCACCGCCGAAGGAGAAGAGCACGGAGCCGATCACCGCCCCGGTCGTGCTCCCGAGGCCTCCGGCCACGATGATAGTCAGCAGGTTGAAGGTGAAGAAAAAGGTGAAGAGGGTGGGCGATATAGTGGTGATGAGGTGAGCCAGCAGCCCGCCGGCAACCCCCTGGAAAAAGGCGCTCAGGGTAAAGGCCAGCATGTTGATACGAAACGCATTCACGCCCATAGCCTCGGCGGCCACCTCGTTCTCTCGAGTCGCCTTCATGGCCAGGCCGAAGGAGCTCTTGATCAGACGAACGACCACCGCGACGGTAAAGACGGCAAACCCCCAGCTCCACCAGAGGTTGGTGTAGGCGCGCAGACCCTTCAGTCCCAAAGGGCCGTTCGTGATGGTCTGGAGATTATTGGCCACCGCCCGGACCACCTCCCCGAAGCCAAGGGTGACGATGGCCAGGTAGTCGCCTCGGACACGAAACACCGGGAAGCCCATGAGAAAGGCGAAAAAGGCTGTGACGATGCCGGCAGCAACGAGGGTCCAGATGAATGGTATCTGAATGACGCTCAGCGGCCAGATAATGGGCTCGATGATGAAGGAGAGCTGTTTTTCCGCCGGGCTCAGGGTCAGAAGGGCGGAGGTGTAGGCGCCGATGGCGATGAACGCGTTCGGCCCCAGAGAGAGCTGGCCGGTGATGCCGTTAATGAGGTTGTAGCTCACGGCCAGGGTGACGAAGATGGCCGTGTTGTTGAGGATGCGGATCACGTAGTCGCTGGCATTGTGCTCGGCCCACAGGAGATAGAGAGCGAACACCCCCAGGCTCACGAGGGTGAGTAGGCGGTTCCGCCACCGATGGGTATGCGCGGATTTGCGTGACTCCTGGTTCATCGACACGCACCCTTCTTACTTATCGACGATGGGCTCTCCCATAATTCCGGTGGGGCGAAAGAGCAGAATGACGATGAGAACGACGAAGGCGATCGCGTCTCGGTACCCCGCCAGCGCTGGCGCAACGGCCACGAGCAGGATCTCCGCCACTCCGAGAACAAAGCCACCCACCACGGCGCCCGCCACGTTGCCGATGCCGCCCAGCACCGCAGCCACAAAGGCCTTGAGCCCCGGGATCACTCCCAGGAAGGGATTGACCTGGGGATACTTCATCGCCCACATCATGCCCCCTGCCGCCGCCATGGAGGAGCCGAGGGCGAAGGTGAGCGAGATGATGCGGTTCACATTGACGCCCATGAGACGGGTCGTTTCCATGTCGCGGGCGAGCGCCCGCATGGCAATGCCCGCCTTTGTCCGGTGGATGATGTAGAGCAAAGCGAGGAGCAGCGAGATGGTTATGGCCGGAGTCCAGATACTCAGCAGCACAATATGGACATCACCGAGAGTCACGACCTGCCCAAAGATGTCAGGTCGGAAGAAGGCCTTGGGCCGCCCGCCCCAGACCACCAGAGCGAAATTTTCCAGAAGAAAGGAGACCCCGATGGCGGTGATGAGGGCGGAGATTCTCGGAGCGCTCCGTACCGGTCGGTAGGCTCCCATATCGATGAGCATCCCCAGGAGGGTCGTGAGCGCGGTGGCTCCGAGGAAGGCGACCCACCAGGGGAGGTTGAACAGGGCGTAACCGAAGAAGGCGAAGTAGCAACTCATCATGACGATATCGCCGTGGGCGAAGTTGATGAGCCGGATAATCCCGTAGACCATGGTATAGCCTACGGCAATCAGCCCGTAGAGGGCACCCAGAGAGATCCCGTTGATGAGCTGCTGGCCGAAAAGCTGGAGGTCCACCGCCGATCGTCCTCTATTAGAGTAACTCCATCCGCGCTGAACCGAGATTACGTAACATGAACGGGCGGCAAAGTCAAAGTAATTTCCCCGAGTTCGGAGGGCATGGGTCTCCTCCGTCTCCTAACTCTATCATTCCATCACTCCACTGCTCCCGCACTCAACAAAAATCCCTCCCTCGGGCCGGGCTGGCCCAAGAGAGGGATTGCAGTCGTTGATCTGCATTAGGGGTTGACCGTCGTCACGTACACGAATTTGCCGTCTTTCACCTGGTTGATCACCACGCTCTTCACGGCGTTGCCGTCCTCACCGATGTTGACATTACCGGATATTGCCTGGAAGTTCTTGGTGCTGGCCAGAGCCTTCCGGACCTCGGATCCCTTGGTGGAATTGGCGCGCTGCATGGCGTCCATGAGAATGAAGTAGGCGTCCGCGCCCAGGGCGGTGAAGGCGTCCGGATCCTTGCCGGTCTTCTTCTTGTAGAAGGCCACAAAGTCCTTGCCCAGCTTGGTGGTAACCGCCTCCACGTTGAAGTGGCCGGTGAAATACATGCCTTCCACAGCCTTGCCGCCGATCTGAATGAGCTCGGGCGCCTGCGCGCCGTCGCCGGTCAGGATGGGGGCGGTAATTCCGAGATCCCGGGCCTGCTTGGCCAAGAGGGCATCCTCGGCATAGTAGTTGGGCGCATAGATGATGTCAGGTTTTGCCGCCTGCACCGCGGAGAGTTGGGCACTGAAATCCTGGTCGCCGGTCTGGATATACGTGGTGGAGACCACCTTGCCGCCTGCCTTGGTGAAGGCCTTGACAAAGAAGTTGGCGAGTCCCACGCAGTAATCCTGGGCGATATCGACGATCACCGCCGCGGTCTTGGCCTTGAGGGTGTCGACCGCCAGCTTGGCCGCCACTTCACCCTGGAAGGGATCAATGAAGCAGGCACGGAAGTAGTACTTCTTGCCCTGGGTCACGAGGGGATTGGTGCCAGTGGGGGTGATCATGGGGACTTCATTCTTCTCGCCGATGGGGCCGCCGGCCATGGAGTTGCCGCTGATCGCCTCGCCGATAATTCCCACCACCTTGTCCTTTTTGATCAGGCGGTCAACTGCGTTCGCCGCCTCGATCTTGTCGCTCTTGGTGTCTACCAGGAAGAGCTTGACCTCCCTGCCCAGCACTTTGGGCATCATCTCGTTGGCCGTCTTGACGCCGTCCCACTCCATCTGGCCGTAGGCAGCCACGCCGCCGGTCATGGGGAGATAGGCCCCGATGTTAACAGGGCCGCCGGCCGCCGGTTTCTCCGCTGGCTTTGCAGCCGGCGCAGCCTTCGCCGGTGCGGCAGGCTTGGCAGGTGCCTGCGCCAGCGTCGGAGCGGCCAACACGGCAATCATCGCTACCGCCATCAAAATAGTAAGCACTCTCTTCATTCTCTTTCCCTCCCTTTTTGTTCAAGTAATCTGTGTCTTCGTCCCTGTGCCAACAATCGTCGCAGTTCCTCTTGCCGCAATGCATCATCAATGTTACGGACTGAGCTCTGCATGGCACGGCCGAGTACGCCACCGCAGAGTGTTCTGCTCCGTGCAGAAAGGAAAGACTGACTTCTCGGGGAAGGGATCCCGGATGCTGCACCTAAGAAGATTGCGGAACCCTATCACAGGGCTGGCGCCACTGTCAACAGCGCTGCGAGACGATCCTCAGGTAGCTGCGGCGGGCTCATGAGGACGGTTGGTAGAATACCCCGAAGAATTCCACCGTCGGCGGATCCGCCGGCTTCAGGACCCCTTGCTCGAATCGCGCCGCGTAGAGAGGGCGACGGCAGAGTCCGCCCTTCCCGAAAAAGATCGGCCCTCCGAGCCCGGCGAAGGCTGACCCCCTGCCGGAGATTGCCTCCAGTCCCTGAAGCACCCCGGCTCGGCGATTAGCCTCACGAGTGACGACCGCCCGCACGAGGCGGAGGGCGTCGTAACCTCCGGCAGCTATCCAGTCCGGCTGACGCTTGTATGCTGCGGTGAACCGCTCCGCAAAACGGGCGACCGCAGGACTGCTGCCGCCGAAAAGGAGCGGTTGCGACACCAAGAGACCGTCCGCCGCCGGGCCGGTCATCTCGTAGAAGTCCCGATCTCCGAGCAGGTCCGGTCCAAGGAACAGGCCCCCGAGTTGCTGCCGACGCCGCTCCAGCAGCAACAACCGGGCGCTCTCGGGGCTTGTGGCCAGAAACAGCACCTCCGGGCTGGCGGCCCTCAGCTGCTGGATCGCCAGACCTGCTGCCCCCGCCTCGGGCTGGGTGGAAACCCGGGCCACCACCTCCAGGTTCTGTTTGCCTGCCTCCTGAAGAAAAGGTTCCAGAAACAGGTTAGCGTAGTCGGACTGATCGGCAACCACCGCCACGCGGCTAAGGCCGAGAGCCTTTCTCGCGTAAGCTGCGAGAAAGGCCGCCTGGTCACCGCCACCGAAGATAAGCGAAAACAGGTTACTCCTCAACTTTTCCGGCACCTCTTCGGCGGAGACTGCCGGGGTAATGAGGGGCAGGCCAGCATCGCGATACACGGGGAGCGCTTCCCGCACCGACTCGGCGCAAAGATAGCCGATCACAGCGGAGAGAGAGGAATCCTGGGAGACCTGTCGGGCGACGGCGATCCCCTTTTCCCCGCCGCACGGTGAATCGTAGACAACGACCTCGACCGGAGTCCCTTCCGCCTCCGCTTTCGCCTCTGCGGCGGCGAGAAGCACACCGAGGCGAAGCATTTGCCCCTCCTCTCCCAGGTAACCGCTCAAAGGCACAACCAGGGCAACTCGCACCGGGCTTCTCGATGACCCTCGGTCGCATCCTGTTACGAGACATATGACGAGGGCGAAAAGGATCAAGGCTAAGATGGGACGGAGCGACGCGGGCACACGCCGACGCGGGCACACGGCGACGATGATCATGCCTCCAGGGGATCGCAAGTTCCTCTGACCTCCTTACTCTACCCGCGGTCGGGGCTTTCTTGTTCGTTATCCGCTATTCGCTAGCCTCTTCGGTGGGCGGTGCCCACCCTACATCTCTTGCCTTCTCCCTCGGGGAGCAACGTTATTCGTTATACGTGAATCGCTCCCTGCTGCCGGCTGCAAGCTGCTTCCTGCCATTTACTCTATACCCCACTTGTCCTGAGTTTGTCGAAGGATGCTCTATGCCCTATGGCGGCCAGTACGGGCCACGGACAATGGACTACTTGTATGAAACTTCATGCCGGCAGGGTGTTCTCAGCACCCTAGGGCCAAAGTTTCCTGATCGATCAAACTGGCCGCGACAGCGGCAAGCGGCTAGGCTGACCACTGACGGGCTGACAGGTCCCCTACCTGCTGCTCACTCCT
>JAGFXI010000171.1 GCA_017861095.1 Deltaproteobacteria bacterium
CCTATCTTCCGGCTGCCCGCCGGAACTGGAGCAGATCATCAATAAGCTGCTCGAGAAGGATCGCGCGATGCGCTGCGCGTCGGCCCGGGAGGTCGTTGTAGATCTCCAGCGCCTCCGCCGCGATCTGTCCTCGAGTCGGCAGATCAGGAGCCCGCAGGTGCAGGAGCGGGACTCGATCCTTGTGCTCCCATTTGAAGATATCAGTCCTGGGCGCGACAACGAGTACTTCGCCGACGGCCTGACCGAGGAGATCATCGCGGACCTCTCTCTCGTGCGGGCGCTGCGGGTCATCTCGCGGACATCCGCGATGGCCTGTAAAAACACGCGCAAGGACCTGCGCACGATCGCGGGTGAGCTGAAGGTGCGTTATGTGTTGGAGGGAAGCGTCCGCAAGGCCGCGAACAACCTGCGCATTACCGCGCAGCTCATCGATGCCGCCCGCGATGAACATCTCTGGGCGGACAAGTACGCCGGCACCTTGGACGATGTTTTCGATATGCAGGAAAGAGTATCCCGGTCGATCGTGGACGCGCTCAGGCTGAAGCTGACCCAGACCGAGGACCGGAAGATCGCCAGGAGGGCCATAGGCAACATTGAGGCGTACGACCGCTACCTGCGGGCGCGCAACGCGATCCAGCGCCTCACGCCGGAGGGGCTCAGCGAGGCGGCCGCGCTGCTCGAGGACGGCCTCAGGATCATCGGCGACAACGCGCTGCTCCACGCCGGCCTAGGATATGTCTATTCGCAGTATGCCAACATCGGCGCGCAACAGGAGGAGGCGATCCGCAAGGCTGAAACTCATGCGCTGAAGGCGCTGAGCCTTGATCCCGACACGGCGGAGGCCTATCTGTTGCTGGGAATCATTCAGTCCTGCTTCGGGGGGAATCCCAGGGAAAGCATTCGCCGCCTGCGGCAATGCCTGTCGATCGACCCGAACAACTATGATGCGCTCTTTTGGCTCTGTCCGTGTTTCTGGGCAACGGGCAGAACATCCAATTCCATCGTCAAGGCCAATCGCCTGATCGAACTCGACCCGCTGAATCCCGCCGGCTATTATGCGCTGTCCATGGCCTACTTCTACGAAGGCCGCTTCGGCCTTGCGGCGGAGACCATGAGGCACGACGTGCTTAACGCCAGCCTCGGCTTGCCCTGGTGTGCATTCTTCCAGGCCTACGTGGTGGCGTACTCAGGAAACAGGAGGGAGTCGCTGATCCTTTTGGAAGGGCTCGAGCGCGCTCCGCATGAAGACATCTTTGTTAAATTCGCCCGCATTCTCAGTTTGGCGCTGCAAGGCGAGCGCCGCCGCGTCGATGAGTGTTTGACTGCGCAGTTTGTATCTACCGTGGGCAGAGACAGCCTGTGGCCCTGCCTCGTAGCTACCTTTTTTGCGCTCCTTGAAGACAAGGCGCAAACGCTCGATTGGATTGAAACGGCAGCCAATCGAGGATTTGTCAACTACCCCTACCTGAGCAAACACGATCCGTTCCTGACGAAGTTTCGCGGCGATCCCCGCTTCGAGCAGTTGATGCAGCGGGTCAAGCGCGAGTGGGAGGAGTTCGAGGCATAGGTCATGATTGAAACGAAGCTCGGCTTGTTGGCTTCTCAGCTGGTTGGCTGCTCTACCTGCTCTGCAGGATTGAACCGTTTTCACATCCTATAAATCAACGCACGGGACGAGAGTCCCACGAAGCAGCGTTCCGTTCCCTAACCCCGATTGTCTGGCTCTTGCCGCGCCAATGTCCAGGAAGCCCGTTTCTCGGGAGTGTGCCAGTTTTCGAGTACCTGGCATACCGACAAGTGCTGCGGATTCAGTCAGTAAGGGCGGTGCTGGCCAAACACAGTAGCCGCAACCTCAATCGGTCTCATTGCAGGGTGCAGATTGCCTGTGGAGGCATTCCCCATGATGGGCAAGACCATTCCGCGCCACAGGATCATCGAGAAGCCCGGCGGCGGGGGGATGGGCGTTGTCTGTAAGGCCCGGGGACCTAGGGCTCGATCGCTCGGCACTAAGGTTCCTTCCTCCCTGAATCCTTCGAGCATGAGCTCATCCTGCCGGACAGCCCTGTATGGGATTTCACCGGGGAAGAGATCAATGTATTCTGGAAATTCTGAGGGGATCATAAATCCTTCTCATTGTCGTTTTGTTCCGGAAATCATGGTTCAGGGCGTATTCATTCCTAAGAACCATAGACCAAAAGGGAGGGGGCCATGGACAAAGACCGGTTTTTCGATGCAGAGGGAATGTCCCGACGAAGATTCCTTGCAGGGATGGGAGCTGCGGGTGTCACCCTTCCAGGTCATGCACTTGTTGAGAGGGCAGCGTGGGGTGCCGAACTCACTAAGATCAAAGAAATAAAGCAGGACGAGGACGTCTTCGCATACATCAGCAGAGTCAATGGAAGCTTTGACCAGACTCTCTATCAGCAGGTGATCGGCGCAGCGAATGCCTTCAAGGAGGGAGATCAGGCCATCGGAGTGGGGGCCGATGATGAGACTACACGGAGAAATGCCCACGCTCTTCTGGCAAACACCAGGATCAAAGATCTCTACGAGCACCCTCTGTTCGAGGACAAACTGCAAAAGTTGCTCTGGCTGACCATTGACCAAGTCCAGTATGCAAAGGTCAAAGACTGGACCCTGGGAGAGTTGAAGGAATTTCTCTTGACCAAATCCGAGGCCGAGATCAAGGGCATTATGCATGGCCTGACCAGCGACACGATTGGCTGTGTCCCCAAGTTGATGAGCAATGAAGAGTTAATTGCCCTCGATCAGAAGATCTTCAATGTGCTGCCGGGCACCAAAATAGGAGCGAAAGGCTACTTGGGCGCCCGCATTCAGCCCAATTCACCGACGGACCATCCCGAGGACGTGGTCTGGCAGGTCTTTGACGCGTTCTCCTATGCAACGGGCGATATCGTGATCGGGACCAACCCCGTAGACAGCCAGGTCAAGAGCGTGGCTGCGGTTGAAAACGCACTCAAGGACATCGTTGATACCTTCAAGCTGAAGGATACGATCCCCTGGTGCGTGCTTTCCCATATCGACGTCCAGGCGGAGGTGAGTCAGAGATATCCGGGAACTGTTGCCACGATGTTCCAGAGTCTCGCCGGAACGGACGACTGCAACAAGACCTTTGATGTCACGGTTGAAAAGATCCTGAAGTATGCAAAATCGAAAAGAGGTGAAAGATACGGGCTTTACTTCGAGACCGGCCAAGGTTCTGAATTTACCAATGGCGCGGCAAACGGCGTCGACATGATGGTGCTTGAGTCCCGGAAGTATGGTTTTAGCAGGGCGGTGGGCATCGAGCTTGCCAAGGTGCAACCAAAGGGGGCCTGGCTCCATGTCAATGACGTGGCCGGATTCATCGGGCCGGAGGTCTTCAGGAGCCGTGAGCAATTGGTGAGATGCTGCCTTGAAGATATTGCCATGGGCAAACTCCATGGACTAACCCACGGTCTTGATATCTGTTCCACCCTGCACATGGCCGTCACCCTGGAGGATCTGGACTGGTGCCAGGATCAGATCATGTCGGCCAATCCCGCTTACTTGATGTCTCTGCCCACCAAGAACGACCCGATGCTGAGCTATCTTACAACGGCCTTTCAGGACCACGTCCGCCTCAGGCAGAAATTTGGCTACAAGGTCAACGATGGGATGTGGAAGTTCTACAAACGGATTGGGATCGTGGATGAGAACAACAAATATACCCAACACTTCGGCGACCCCCTCTGGGTGTACTACCAGTATCGTCTAGCCAAGAGTGACAAGCGATCCAAGGACGCCGTCTACGCGGAAGGCCGAAAGAAGTTGAAAGAGGTTGAGGAGAGAGGCGTTGATATAGCCACCGGCCACGGCAAGAATATGTGGGAGCTCAACCCTAAACTCGCAGCCAAGGTCAAATCGCTGTATGATGACGCCAAGAAATGTCTCTGGACCGAGCTCAACGCTGATTTTGTAGAGACCATCCCCAATGTAGTCCAGGTCAAGACATTGTCAAAGGACCGCAATGACTATGTTTCCCATCCGAGCACAGGTGAAAAACTGAGTGCTGAATCGGTTGCAGCGGTGGAGAAACTGAGGGATTCATGGGGAGCAAACCTTCCCAAAGGCCAGATCGTCATTTCCGACGGCCTGAACTCCAACGCGATCATGGACGAGGGTCATCTCGCGCCCTATCTGGAGGAATTGGGGAAATTGCTTGCAGACGCAGGCGTCCCGATAAACGACAAATACATCGTGGTCACCAGCGGAAGGGTCCGGGTGGGGTATCGGATTGGCGAGATCCTGTTTGAAAGGGCAGATCCCCTCAGTTTTAGAGGGATTCTTCACATCATCGGTGAACGGCCTGGAACCATACATCACTCCTATTCGGTCTACATCACTGTTGCCAAGGGCAGGGTCTGGGCTGACAAGAGGGTCGATCATGACATTACGAAACTGGTGTGCAATATTGCAGATACAGCCTTGCCGCCCAGAGAAGCAGCCAAGGAGACCATTACGATCATCAGGGAATTAGTCGGAAAGAGTGTGGATGGAAGCCGACGACTCGCGGTTTCGTAAGAAGAATGGAGTCGCCGGTGGAAAAGATCGGAGGTCTCCTGGACGCGGGAGGATGAGCGAGGAGCGAAATAGGAATTTTGGTGAAATGGGAGGTGTGACAAGGAAGATCAGGCCCAAGACGTCAAACTCACTAGTCTTCCGTTTTCTCGCCTTGCCCTGGAGCAGTTCCAGGCCCTGGGGAAGTCATCCTAGCTCGCCCAATCAACAGGGAGGGCATCTCTCAGGGGGCAGGAACTCAAGGGCAACGTTGCGACAAAGCGGCGTGTCCTCGCCCAGGAACACCCCACCCATCCCACCTCAGTGGGCTGCCGTCAAGCCACCTCTCGCAGTTCCAGGACGTGGGACGGGCAGACGTAGGTGCACAGGGAGCACCCGTCGCAGCGCGCCGCGTCGATTTGGAGGTTCAAGCCGTCGAGCGTGATGGCGTTGGTGCCTGCGTCCGAGCAGGCCAGCATACAGCGGTGGCAGAGCGTGCACTTCCCGGGACGTGCTTCCCAGGCCTGTACGCGTACCGTCCGATCAAGTGCGTCGTGACGGGTCACCTTCGCGAGTGCCGCCCCCACGAGCGATTCGGGCGACGCCATCCCCTTCTGAGAAAGGTAGGCGTCCAGTCCTTTGAGCATCGGGATCAGCACGCTGAACCCACGCGCCATCACGGCCGTGCACACCTGGACGGTGCCCGCCCCGACCGCGATGTATTCCGCCGCGTCTTCCCATGT